>PLLX01000119.1 GCA_003141415.1 Bacteroidales bacterium | reverse complement strand
TATACTCCTGATTATATTAGCAACCTAAGAACAATTGATGTCCTTAGCAATTACTATCTTTTTGATTTTCCACTTCCGGATAAGTTCAGCTACGCAGGTCTAGGATTGTATAGAGAAAAAGAAGTATATTCAGAATACATTCAGGGAAAACTCATTAATCATTTAACAAAAGGTCAAAAATATTGTATCAAAATTTCTTTAGCATTACCATCTTATTCGGGATTTTCCATAAATCGTATTGCCGTTCTATTATCTCCCAATCCGGTTCCAATTAATGAAAGTAATGAAAGCTCTTTTTTGCCTCAAGTAATACTATCAACTTTAGCAGTTGACAATAAGCGATTTGTAACATTGTGCGATTATTTTATTGCAGAGGGAGGAGAACAATTCATTTCTATTGGAAGATTTACCTCCCCGGACAAATTAAAAATTATCAGAAGAGAAAATATTCTAAAAAGCCAATTTGGAATAGACGAGTCAGCTTATTATCTCATCAATAATGTTGACTTACATGAGATAAAAGACACTATGGAATGTTATTGTAAAAATAACATAATTCAAAATGACACAGTTAGCTCAATTTCAAGCATGGGCATACCAATGATTGAAACTGACTTGAATAAATTAAATCTAGGTAAATCAGTGATTTTAAAGAATGTAAATTTTGAATTCGATAGTTATGTACTCCTACCAGATGCAGATATGATACTTAAAACACTTTTAACTTATCTCAATGACAATCCAAAGATTAGAATATTAATTTCCGGGCATACTGATGATCTGGGTAGCGATGACTATAATCTTGAATTATCAATTAATAGAGCTAAGACAGTTTATAACTGGCTTATTAATAATGGGATTGAATCTGATCGACTAAAATATACTGGATTTGGTAAAAGTCAGCCACTTTATAATGATACAGCTGAAAAATCTAGGGCTTTAAACCGAAGAGTAGAGGTAAAGTTAATTAACAATAACTGACAACAGGATTAATAAAAATTCTCTGCCCAACACAACCAGTGTTATAAGTAATAGTCTTGTCAAAGTATTTGTAGATTTCAGCCCCAAGATTACCCATGCTAAAACAAAAAGTCCCGGATCTCTCCAGGAGTTGTCTCGCTGCATGGTAATGTGCTTTTAATAGCAGTGTCCGTGTTAGCTGCTGCCTTTTTATTTTGATATGGTTAGAGTTATCCAGGATAGTCCCTTGCACTGTTTGACTGTGACAAACCTGATAGAAATTGATTAATACCAGGAATCGAATTATTCTCTTCATTGTCACAGATTATCATTTTCTGATTTATCTGACTTCGTATTCAGCCTTCCCTGTTACAGGAATGCCGGTTGTAGTAATGCCTTCTGCAATAATCCTGATTAACGAGGAAGTATCTCCATTGTAAAAATTCAGAAATACTTCTCTATCACTTTCCACATTTATATCAGGATTCCAGAGAAGAGTGGATCTAAGATCAGGTTCAACAACTGAATCTGAATTGGGCAAATGTTGAGGAGAATAGAAAATTCTTGAAGCACTATACCCTGAAATCTTGAGTTTTGCCGAGTAATCCACGGGTTTATAAACACCTGATACTCCCCCTGCTTTGGTAATCAGGTTGATAACCCCATTTGCGGCCTCTAACCCAAAAATGACTGTCGAGCCGACTAGTTTCAATACATCTATCCTGTCAATGATTGATACTGGTAAATTGAACAAATCTTCAGGGGTGGCTTTATTACCATCAATCAGGACAAGAGGAAATGTACCACCATTCTTGGAAGTTACTCCACGAATATAGATTTTATAATCCCCATTTAAATCAGGACCTAAAACCTCAACCCCGGGAATTTTACCTCTCATGAGCTCAGGAAGGTTGCGATAGCCTTCCATTGGCTCTGTAACTATCAGTTCAGCGTCAGGTCTATCATACATTTTGCGACTACTCTCTACTTTTACAGTTTGAGGATCCTTATGTCGTTCAGAAATAATATTTACTTCCCCAAGACTGATCGTGTCAGAAAGTTTGTATTTCTTTCTAATGGCTTCATTAATCTTATAGTAGGATTTTAGGTTATTCTGATTGTTTTCAGACAGGATTGAAACCATAATCAGACTATCAGTTACTATTGCAGGATTGTAGGTAGCTGAATCCAAAGTCATTAATCCCTCCGGACGATCCTTTTTACCAATTCCGGTTGCAATCAGAGTTGCTTGTCCTGTCAAGTCTATGCCTATTAATTTGAATCTCCCGGTTGAGTCAAGCGGAACTGATTTCATAAATGTACTCTTACCTCCAAATATTCCGATACTGACCCTCGAGTCCTCAATAAGTTTGTTCTTATTGTCCTTTCTTAATCTCCCGGATACTGTAAACCCATTTTCCGGAGGAAAATAAGTTGTATCGTATTTCCAGGTGAAGTCGCGCCAGCCTTGTGTCCGCAGCAGAAGATCCAGAGCTATTAATCTGTCAGGATTTTCCGGATCGAAATAATACGATGGATCCTCAACAATTCCACGAACATCTGACTCCAAAAAAAACCATGAAGATATGGTCCTGGGGAAATAAGATGTTTGATCTGTTAGGTTTTCATCAACCGCAGCTAAAGAGACATTACCCTCTCTTTCAATAATTGAATCTCCTGACAAAGAAACTTTGACAGTAACTGGTTCTCTCTTTCCGTATAAGCGTTTATCAGTTTCAATTTGAATTTTTAATGGAGACTCTCTTTCAATATAAACAAGTCTTTCAGAGAGAGGAAGATCTTTCATGGTAGAAAGTGTCAGCATCAAAATTCCATCCGGAAGACCATCAGTCGGAATAACAAAACTGGTAACAGGAGATTTAATCTTTATAGGTAATTTCTTAAAAACTTCCTTTCGTATTGAGAAGCTAAGTAATAAGTCATTGTCTGAAACAAGCGCCAAAGTTTCAGGATTTGTTTTGGTGGTAATTAATAACTCATTATTCTGATTTATTGAAGCGCTAAATGTCACACCGGTTGGAAAACTTGTCGGTAATTCAGTCTTGATATCAATACTATCAGCTCCCCTGACTGTTGAATAGTATTTCAAACCCGGTAATGGCTTCAGGAAAAATGTTCCCATTCCAAGGTGCTTGGATTTGAATGTTGTTACCAACTCACCGGCTGACGAAAAGATCTTTCCGGATACATCACACCCTTTACCGAGATAATTTACAGCCTTAAATGCAACAATTGAAGAGACATTGTTAATCAGTGAACCTCCTTCAGGAAAGAAGCTTACTTGAACTTTATTCTCAACATATTTTACTCTGTCAGGGATTTTGCTTGAATCAGCGGAATTAATAACAGCAATTTCTTTACTGAAGAATAACAGATCTCCATAATTCCTCATATAGTTTGTATATGCCCGTAATTTGTATCTTCCAGACTTTATGTCATTGGGCAGCTTGAAATCGCCATTACCTAAGCCACCATCAAGACGAATTATTCTATTGGAGATGATTTTTGAAGAAGGAGAAATAAGTTCGACATGCAGGTTGTTGCTATGATCCGTTAGCAAGCGGTCCAGAGCATCAATCAGGTATGCTTTGAACCAGATATCGTCTCCAGAGTAGTAATAACTGCGGTCAGTGTGGAGATAGGCCTTCTCGATAAATACTGAAGAGTCTTGTCCCAGTATATTAAGACCATAGGTTTTATTAGTCTTTAAAGTATCCTTAATCGTCTGGGAGTAACCAGATATGAAGTTAAACGTAAGTAGAAGTAGGATGGTTTTTCTCATGAACTCAAGTGTTAATTTATTAACAGCAAAAATTGTTCCATTTAGCAAAACGAAATTTAATTGTCCAGAAGGTAAAGTCCTGCTAGATGGACAGAAGTTGTATCGTCATGATATAGTTGTCAAGAAAGCCTGTCTGCAAAAAGCGAATGTAATTTTGAGTCGTCCGGTGTCATAATCTCGGGTAAAATTTGTCCACAGAATCGAGGTCGAGTAGCAGCTAACGGCCTGGCGGTTTGGTGAGTTGCCGTCCGCGTCAGGGTTAGTGGAGTTTTTGCCAGGCCTGGTAGATAACAAAAAGCGTGGCGAACTTATTTACTTTATTGTCCATGTTAGCGGTTATTATTTATTATTTACTGTTTGATTAGTTTTTTGGTTATAATTTTATTATTACAATTAATCTGTAGAATATAGATACCTCTTGATAAATCAGTAATATCAACCTGACTATCTATTAAAACTTTGTTAATTATCATTTTTCCTTGTAAATCATATATAGAAATAATCGCTCTTTTATCAATATTACTAATAAACAAAGTTGTATAAGCAGGGTTCGGATAGATTGAAATGATTTCATTATCAATCTCATTTATACCCGTTGTTCTTGCATCTTGAGTAACTGTTATTGTTTTTGAATTTGAACTATTAAATGAAACTGTTATAATTGCAGTTCTTGTGGTTGCTGTTGGATTAACCTGAGATGTTAAAGTTATTGTTTTGTTATTAGAACCATCTGAGACGTCAGTAACAAGCCAAGTTTGATTACTACTCACGTTCCAACTAATATTTGAAATTATATCAAATGTTATTGTACTGTTTGCAGATGCTCCAATATTTAGCGTATTTGTTGAAACAGCTAAAAACTGTATCCCACTTTGTTTTATTATTTGATCAAACAACTTGTTACTTATAGGAAAATTTAATGATTTAAATTCATTTCTCAAATCTTCATGAAAGGCTGTAGAGAGGGCTGTAATCATATAAGTGCCTCTAAATGTATCAGCTTTTTGTGTATTGTTTTGCTGATCCCATGAAGCAAAGAAATCTGAATTAAATTTCTGAAGAAAGCTCATCATACTTTTTAGTGGGATTTCATACCCTTGACCATTATTTTCTGCGTGCTCAATAAATTTATAAGCAATTGTCATAAAAGTGAGAAATGTCCCATCGGTTTCTGTTAAAGGATCATTCCAGGAATAAAATTTTTTATCAATATTATACTTGTCATAACAAGTACGTAACAATTTAACCGAATTAATAAACAACTCTTTAAGTTTAAATGCTAAATCAGTATTTAGCCCATAATATTGATAGTTATTCAATAACACATAACCTGCTGAATGTGAAAATATTTGAGCCATAGTTTCTGAATAAATAGCATTTGCATTTCCATCAATTTTTCCTCCATAATAATAATTAGAAGGTGTATTTAATGTAAAATTATGCCCCATCTCATGAAAAAGAGATTGGAAATCAATATCCCCTTTCATAAAAACATCACCAACACCAATTGAAACGGGATCAGTGAACCAAAGTGCGTATGCACCATTAAATGTAGAATCTCTTAGCACATATTGCTCAAATTTATTATTATAAAGGAATACATTGTTATTGTCAAAATCATAATCTATTGAAGCTCCAATTGATAAAATATATTCAGCATCACTGCGAGAGAGTTCACTAAAAAAGCTATCATTGAAAGTGCCTAAATTTGGTGGTGTATAGAGATGACTACTAAAATTAATTTTCTGAGATGGAATTATTACTTTTAAATTGGAATTCAATGAAATAGGATTAATAATAAATTTAACGAAATTAACTAAAGTTTCACATGTATCTGTTTTACCATTAGAATAATGTGAAACAACCTTTACAATATAGTTTTTTGTGATATCAACATAACTATGTGATTGAGGAAACCAACCAACATTAATATCACCATCACTCCAAATCCATGTGAAAGGAATTGTTGGAGCCTTACTGTCACTACCATTTATAGATACATCACCGCTAGAAGGGTTTATGGATTCGATTTCTAAGGATAATGTACTTGGATCTCCTGAAATGTATTTCAAATCCAAGATTAGCCGATAGGAAAGAAATCCATAGCAGAAAGTTAAAAAAACTTGTTTTCATAACGATATATTTTTAGTTTCTTATCATAAATCCTTTCTTGTTTAGTTAGATCGAGACAACACAATTCCAAAGTGTATTATAACTGCTAACTTAAGGATGTACCTAACGGCACGGCGGTTTAATTGAGTTGCCGNNGTTTTTGCAAAGTCCCGGTAGATGGAAGAGCATTTGGTGTCATGATGAAGTTGTCCAGATAAGTGGGCAGGATTTGTCATGTCACGATAAAGCTGTCACGGTAGTGAATATGTAGCTTTCAACCCTTCGAATTATAAGGCATTTTATTAAAGATTTCTAATGTGATATGCATTTGCGGGTCATGATAATGCCATTATTAGCCAAATAGTTTTATTCCAAATTTATAGTTGCATTCAATGATTCTGAGAATCTTGTT
>PLLX01000265.1 GCA_003141415.1 Bacteroidales bacterium | reverse complement strand
GCTGCTTTCATGCTGAGGTTGGTATGCACAAATGGGATGATCTCCAAAACAGAAGTCTCCGCATCCTATCGTCATGTGTCAGCGAAAATCCTATCAGAATTACCTGGAGTTTTCAGTGACGTTTCACAGAAACTGGGACGACAAAAGGAACAGGTCCGATTATCTCTGGAAAGCAAAGTAGATAATCCAGAGAGCACTATCACTAGTTTTAATCATCAGTTTCAATTGAACAAGGAAGAAAAATCAGCTGTAGATTGGGCGCTGCCTCTGGAATATGGATATACGATGTTTCATGTTGTCAATGTCTATACCAAAGCGGCACAGTTTAAGGAACTGCCGGCAGAAAGCAGTTTTCGCTTGCAGAAGGTTGGTGGGATGATCTTGGGGATGGTGAAGTAGACTGGATAGGTGGTCACCCGATTATTGTTAATGGGATCAAGTCAAGACTCCTCAGGGGGTCTTGAAAATATCGGGGATTCTAATGACTCCTGAGAGTCTATGGGATGGGGAAATCAATCAGAGGGACAGCATTCACTATCTGATGGATTGATACCTGAAGGGGTTATCTTTCCTCATGGTGTGTGCTGACCTCTGTATCGGAGAGAGGGATAATGAAAAAATACAGAATAATTTCTGTATATTATCAATAATTACAAGTAAATTAATGCAAAATATATCTTGACACAAGGGGCTACCACTGTAGACAATTAAAAGGAGGTAAAGTATTCATGGACATAATTTATATACCTATCGAAGATGCTGCCGAACTTACAGGTTATTCTATTAAATATTTACGGAAACTCTCAAGAACAAATCAGATTAGAATTCGATCAAACAATGCCAAAGTAATGGTTGCTTGGAATGATGTTAAACGTTTAGCCACTAACTATAAACCCTTTTGGGTAACATTGCCTGATTCCGCTGTGAATACAGAAATACCTGATCCTAAACTATTATTGTATACTGGAGAACAAGAAAAATTTTATGATTCTGATTCATCTAACTTTTTGAATCAAATAGAGGTGGGAAATTGCATTGATTGGATGAAAAAAATGCCAGGTGGTATTGTTCAGTCAGTGGTAACATCACCCCCTTATTGGGGAGTTCGGAAGTATCCAGGTGATCTTGCAATTGAATGGTCGGATGGAAAAATGATGTCATTTGGCGAAGAAGCAACTGTAGAAGAGTATGTTGCTCATACCTTAGAAATACTGCGTCATCTAAAACGTGTGTTAAAACAAGATGGAACAATATGGTGGAATATTGGTGATACTTATCAAACTCGAGCTTATTTGCGCGAAAGTAGTACCGAAAGATTACACGCAATAGAAGGAAAAAATTTTGATGTTTGGAGTAAATACCCAAATAAACGATATTCGTCAGGTCATCCATATCTCAAAGATAAGGATTTAACTTTAGTGCCATTCCTAGTTGCTATTGGAGCGGAAAGAATTGGATTTTACGTTCGTTCAATAATTATTTGGCATAAGGATAACTCTGGTATTGAATCTGCTAAAGATCGACCTGTAAATGTTTGTGAATATATTCTCTTGCTCGCTAAGTCTAGGTTTTATAAATATCATCTCGAAAGAGAACAAGAGGATGCAGCCTCCAATGGAGTAATAAAGCGAATTAATGGCAAGAGCAAATATAAATTAATCAGTAAAAGAAATAGCCGTAATGTTTGGCAATTTCCTCCAAGTAATAGTCATGGGGAACATACAGCTGCATTTCCGATGGAACTACCTATGCGATGTCTACGATTATCAACAGAACCAGGTGATTTGGTATTTGATCCTTTTACTGGATCAGGGACAACTTTAGCGGCAGCTAATTTATTGGGATGTCATTATTTTGGATGCGACATAATTAAAGAGTATGTTGCGGACGCCAAAAGAAGGCTAAAAGCACCAGATAAAGCACTTATGAAAAATAAAAAAGGGGTGACACAATTAAATTCATTAAAACTTCCTTTTAATGAGGGTTAAGGATCATTATTTCAGAATATCCAAAAGGAATAAATTCAATCGCTGTTCAGATATTCTGATATCCTTACAATCAAATGAAAAATTAAATATTTGACTGTCATCTCGTTTGTACCAGGTGGANNAGGATCAACCAAACTAATAAAACCGCCCAGTTTCACCTGGTACGCTTGCATATATGCCCACATTTGATAATGATCTTGCTCTGTTGGATATGATTTGTATTTGACATCAATTATCAATATATTAGAACCTCCAAATTTAACAACAATATCAGGTTTAACATAAATTGCTGATTCAGTACTGGAGTAAAAATTAATAGGAATTGTTTTACCGTTTTCAGCTCGCATAGAAATTTTATTATAGGTATTTTGGCATAGTATTCTTATATAACGCTCAAACATATCATATGTATTTATCACCATTGGTTTAAATTCAATATCATGCTTCTCACCTAACATAAGACCTGAACCGCGAAGAATCATTAAAGCCAAATTCAAGGCTGGTAAATAATAATAGCGATTGGACGGAATGTTACCACTTTCAATTTGATTAACAATTTTTGAAGTATCGTCAATAGAAATGGGCACAACTGAAACCTTTCCAAAATAATCAGCTCGATCTATCACCTCTTTTCTGGAAGTATATTTCAATGGAGACTTTATTAAGTATTCTAAACACCAACGCAAAGTACGGTTAATAGAGTTATCCAAATCGTAAGAAAATAACTTTTGTGGAATAGGTAATTCTATTGATTTTGTTATTTGGTTAATCCATTTTTTGTAATTTATTTTCCCTTTTACCACATAGGAATCACGATCCAGTAAATCGTCCTCTCTTATTAGCCCTAAACTTTTAATTTGATCTAAACACTTCAAAAAACTCTTGACCAGACCTTCAAAAAACGATTCTAAATCATCTTCTGGTATTTGATATGGCACAGTATAATCAAAAGGAGTCTCTAAAGAACGATTTAGGAGTCCACTCCTAAAAAGCATGTAAGTCAGATTGCGCAATCCCGATTTTGGAAGAATTTGAATACCATAATTCTTATCTAGGGGAATAATACCAATATAAGAATTTGCTTCAATTACCCATTTTTTATATTGCGTGTCATACTCAATTCCAAAATAATTTTTACAATAAGGTGGGACAATGGTGGGATCAAACCACTCTGCGGATATATAACTACGATGATGTTCAAGAATTGAAAAAAATTCCATTTTATTCAATATTGATATAATCTTCCCATGTTGAAACCTCAAAGACTCGCTTAAATATATTATCTACTTTTATCAATTCTTCCGAGCGAT
>PLLX01000160.1 GCA_003141415.1 Bacteroidales bacterium | reverse complement strand
CCTGCAGCCAGAACTAATAGAGTTGGTTTCATAAGTTTTAAATTTTTGTTTAGCACAATTATACAGAAAATATTGTTATTTTTAAATAATTACTTGAGCCATAAATACAAAAATTTTGATTTTCAAGCGACTTTATATAAGTTGTCTTGATTAATTCTTACCCTGATTTATTAATATTAACAATAAATATTTAGAACTTGAAATTTAATCTTGAGATATGTGTTGATACTGTTGAATCGGCCATTGATGCTCAGAATGCCGGCGCCGATCGGATAGAGTTTTGCAATAATCTTCCCGGGGGAGGAACAACACCCGGATTCGGTACAATTTCTTCGGCAAGAAATAACCTTACTATAGGTTTACATATGATAATCAGGCACAGAGGCGGAGATTTCCTCTACTCTGATCTTGAGTATGATATAATGAGAAGGGAAATTGATAAATGCGGAGAATGCGGTGTTGATGGGATTGTCCTTGGAATACTGGAATCTAAAGGCACTATCGATATTGAACGTACTGCAAAACTTATTGAACATGCCCGACCTATGTCAGCCACTTTTCACAGGGCTTTTGATATGTGCGTTGATCCGGTGAAGGGACTCGAAGATGTGATAGTATCCGGAGCAAGCAGGCTCCTTACATCAGGTCAAAAAAACAAAGCAAATGAAGGTATCGAATTGATAAGTCAGCTTATCCAACAGGCAGGCAAAAGGATAATAATTATGCCCGGATCGGGAATTAATGAATCAAATATTGCAGAGCTGGCAAAAATTACCGGAGCGGTAGAATTTCATCTTACCGGCAGAAAAGTTATTGAGAGTGAAATGATTTTCCGCAGACAAAATATTTCTATGGGTGGGACTTCAGGCATTCCCGAATTTTCAAGAAAAGTTGCTGACCCTGATATGATAAGAAGCATAATCAATATCCTTAAAGATATATGATTCTTCATTGAGCTTAATTCTTATAAATCCAAAACTCGTCATAATTGCTCGTTTGCTGTCCCGGTCCTCTAAAGAGAACTTAAATAACTACCTGATTACCAGATAATTTATCTTCTATAAAGAATTTTGGAGTTTAATATAAACCTGATATCTTTGAAAACTTATATTTAAGCTTTCATTCCAATTTACAAACTACAAACTATCATAATTAATTTATTTACTCAATATGAAAAAAATAATTACTTTATTAATGGTAATACTGTTGTCAGGTTTAATATCGGAACAGATAACAAATGCCTGTACAAATTTTCTTGTAACTAAAGGTGCGTCTGTTAAAGGATCGACTATGATAACATATGCTGCTGACTCACATCAATTATATGGAGAGTTATATTATTGGCCGGCAAGAGACTATCCTCAAGGCAGTATGGTTGATGTTATTGAGTGGGACACCCGTAAATATATGGGAAAAATAAGCCAGGTTGCGCATACCTATTCTGTTGTCGGAAACATGAATGAGCACCAGCTCGCTATAGGTGAAACTACATACGGGGGCATTGAAACTCTTGTTGACACGACAGCCATTGTCGATTATGGCAGTCTTATTTATCTGACGCTTCAAAGAGCTAAAAATGCCAGGGAAGCTATAAAAGTTATGTCTGACCTGGTATCGGAATATGGCTACGCCAGCGAAGGTGAATCATTTTCAATAGCTGATGCGAATGAAGCATGGATTTTTGAAATTATTTCCAAAGGAACAAATAATAAAGGTGCAGTATGGGTAGCACGTCGTATACCTGACGGATATATTTGCGGTCATGCAAACCAGGCAAGGATACAGACATTTCCGCTATCAACGGGTAAAAAGAACAGTATTGCAATCACTTCCAGGGAACTTAACAGGGTATCAGATCCTATTGTTGAATGTGTTTATGCATATGATGTAATTGATTTTGCCAGAAGCAAAAATTTATTTAAGGGGAAAGATGCCGAGTTCAGTTTCTCTGACACTTATAATCCTATAACTTTTTCAGGTGCCCGTTTTTGTGAAGCTCGCGTCTGGTCATTCTTCAAATCGGTTAATGATGATATGAATCAGTATTTCAACTATATTTCGGGACATGATTTAAGCCGGCGTATGCCTCTATGGATAAAGCCTAACCATAAAATTTCCGATTATGAGATGATGAATTTCATGAGAGATCATCTTGAAGGAACAGCTCTTGATATGAGAAAAGATGCAGGAGCAGGTCCATTCGGTCTCCCTTATCGCTGGCGCCCCCTCGAATGGAAAGTATCGGGTACAGAAAATGCTCCGCAGTATTGTAACGAAAGAACCGTTGCCACGCAGCAAACCGGGTTCGTATTTGTTGCTGAATCCCGAAACTGGTTGCCTGATCCTGTTGGAGGTATATTCTGGTTTGGAGTGGATGATGCAGCTACTACTGTATTCACACCAATGTATTGCGGAATTACTGAGGTACCCGAATGTTTCAAAGTTGGAAATGGCGATATGCTTACGTATTCTCCTACTTCAGCTTTCTGGTTGTTTAATATGGTAGCCAACTTCTGCTATACACGATATGATCTCATGAGCGCTGATGCGCAAGAAGTACAAAAACAACTGGAAACCAAATATATATCCAAAACAGATTCTATTGATACTGAAGCACTTAAACTTTCTGCTAAAGATATGAATCTTGCAAAGGAATATCTTACAAATTATTCAGGCAAAATGGCTCAGAATACTTTTAATCAATGGAAAACATTAAGTGAATACCTTCTGGTAAAATATATTGATGGCAATATCAAAAAAGAAAAGGACGGAAAGTTTGAAAGGAATCGCTGGGGTAATCCAGTAATGCCACTACAGCCAGGTTATTCAGATGCCTGGAAGAAAGAAGTAATACTGGAAACAGGCGATAAATTACTTGATCCTACAAAAACTGGTCATTAGTAGAAAAAGAGAGGCTGAGGCTGAGGTTGAGATTGATTTAAAACTTTTTCAAACAAATTGCGAATTATAATTTTTTTTTTGTAAATTTGCGACCGGATTTTTGAAACCAAACTGAGTATACAAAATACATTGTGCGATGAATTTAATGAATGTTGTTGAGAAAGAATTTGCGGTAAAAAATGAATTTCCGAAATTCGTAGCAGGTGACACCGTTACTGTCCATTATAAAATTAAAGAAGGAAATAAGGAAAGAATCCAGCAGTATCGTGGCGTGGTAATCCAGAGAAGCGGGGAAAAGCATACCGAGACTTTTACTGTAAGGAAAATGTCAGGAAACATAGGTGTTGAAAGAATTTTCCCAGTTGCTTCTCCCTTTATTGACAAGATTGAAGTCAATAAACATGGAAAGGTCCGCAGGGCAAGAATATTCTACCTTCGTGATCTGACCGGTAAAAAAGCACGTATTCGCGAAAAGAAATTTTAATCATACTTTTTATATTGTAAGAAAGGCTGCTCATATAGAACAGCCTTTTTCATTGGGTGGTCATGCCATGGCATGACCCTACCCTATCTTGAAAAATTATTGCAGCGCCACACCATGGCGTGGCTGCTTGTATATCAGAATATTGGAGTGACTAACGGTTTGCTGAATGTCCCTGTTACTTTGACATTTACTTTCAGAACATCTGAAGGTTTAACCTTAATACCTAAAGAAGATGCAAAAGAAGAAACATTATTAATTAAGGAATTAACTGAGCTTCCCAGATCAGATCTTGGAATTTCAGTCTTAACAATGTAATTAAGTGTCTGATCAAGACCCTGGTCACCACTGATATTCATTTTAAGATTGCCTGTTTTTACATCAAACGGACTCACGAATACCCTACCGTCAGCAATTTTAAAACTTATATTAATATCCTTAAAGGTTTTGCCATACTTATCACCAAGCTTCAGAACCTCTTTCATCTGGTCGAAAGTTTTAGATTCCAGAAGAGTAATCTCGTTCGACTTAATTGTTCCGGCTCCGTTTATAGAATTTGTAACCGGCATCATATCCTTTCCAAGAAGACTAACATAGTTCAGTTTTGCATTTATCTTTCCATCAATTCCCTTTGCGGCAGGAGCAAGTTTCTTTACAGTATTGAAGGCATTAAATGCGTCTCTTATTCCAATATTCTGCATATCGAAATCAGCCTTCATCCCTGGTTTAAGAGTATCGCGGGTATCATAATCTGCATTCATTGCGATTGTGCCGCTAAGAATGTTCATTTCTGCTTCCCTGATACTCAGGATTCCATTTCGTACAATAACATGCCCTTTAACTTTCTGAACCTTAATATTATCATAGTTGAACTCATCTATCAGGGCATCAATATCAAAATCAATATTTTCAGGCACTTTTATTAAAGTAAGAGAAGAAGTTTTATCTGCAGTAAGAGAAGAAGTTTTATCTGCAGTAAGAGAAGAAGTTTTATCTGCAGTAATTGAAGAAGTTTTATCTGCAGTAATTGAAGAAGTATTTTTTGCAGGAAGGGAAGGATTATCTTTTTTTGAAACTGAAACTGTGTCTTTTATTGGAACGGGGTCCAATGTCATTTTTGACATTATTTCAGAAACGTCGACTAGTTTTGACCGCATTGTTATATTTCCCTTAATTGTTTTATTACTGAAGATGTATGGAATATAATTTTCAATTCTGCCGGCAAAAGAAAAATCGCTCTTACCTCCTACTTTCACACTTACATTTGTCATGCTTGCATAAGCTGGGATAAATACAAATGCTGCCTGACTTATTTTTACATCAGGATATCCTTTCATGGCAATTGCCATATTTTTAATCCCGACTGTCCCTGAGGCTTTGAAACTATCATATTTCCCCTTCTCAATCATCGACATTTTCCCGGCCATCTGAACTGACATATCAATTATTCCTGTAAGATTCGTAACGTTCATCGGTACGGCTTTTGAAAGTGCTGAAAGATCAAGTTTTCCAATCATTGTCCCTTTAAAATCAGGGTCGCTTATCGGAGTTTTAAGAGAAAAAGTCATATCAAACGGACTTCCTGCCAGTTCCATATGAAAAAGGCTGACATTGACAATTGTTTTATCAAGTGCTTTTCCATTCACGAATATGTCAGATTTAATATTTATGTTTTTCAGCTGCTCGGGCAAAGATGGGTAGCTTACAATGCCGCTGGAAACTGATATTGCCAGCGTGACATCGGGCAATGTACTGTCAGCGTCGCTGTAAATACCTTTTGCTGTTCCTGACAGCGAAAAATCTCCGTTTGCCTTAAGGTCTTTATAGTCTTTCATATAAATAGCCGGAACAAGCGATAAGAGTGTTTTAAAAGAGGTTTGCGCTGTTTCGAATTTAATATCTGTTTCAATGTTTTTACCCGGAATTGCCACAGTACCGGAAAAATTGAGCTTCAGATCATTAATTGACAAAAAGTTTTCATGGAAGGTAAACTTCATTTTATCCAGATTTGCAAGCATATCAATTCTGGAATCCAGAATTGCCTTATTGAAGTATTTAGTCCCATTCATTATAAAAGTGAATTCTCCTGCATTAAATGTCATTTGCAGATCTGATTCATTGGCAGTCATGTCGCCTTTAAGTGAAAAACTGACTTTATTCAGATAAACTTTCATTGCTGAACCCTCATCCACATATGAAATTGAGCTGTTAAGAACGGAGACTTTTTTCAAGCGTATCTTCATCCCGGATGATGAAGGTTTAGTCTCGGTTGCAACAGCTGCCTTTGAAGTGTCTTTCATTACATCCCGGTTAGCTTTTCCTTCCTTCTTAACAATTACATTGACAACTGCCCTGTCAATTACAATTGAGTTTACTTCATAACCTGATTTTTTGAAGAGGCTCGACAGGTTGAACACAAGATCAAACGATCTGAAACAGGCGAGGGTGTTGTTTTCAAATTTTTTCACACCTACAACAGACACATTATAAAGGGAAAATGATAGGTTTGGAAAATTGCTGAAAAATCCAAGTTTATAATCTTCAAATTTCACTGTTGCATTGACAGAGGAATTAATAGTTTGTTCTACCCTGGCTTTTATTTGCTTCTTAAAAATAATGGGAACAGTAAGAAGTAAAACAAGAATCAAAAGAATAATTCCCAGGAGTATTTTTATAATTATTCCGGCTAATTTTTTCATTACTACTATTTTTATGATTGATTATCAGTAAAATATGTAAAATATTTCTTCGGGTTTGAGACAAATAAAAGTAAGTAATATTCCCCAGAATAAAAATATTGTTATATTTGCGTCCGCATAAACAGCAGGACCTGTAGCTTAATTGGATAGAGCATCTGGCTACGGACCAGAAGGTTGGGGGTTCGAGTCCCTTCAGGTTCACAATTCTACAACTGGACAGGTATCTCATAAAAAAAACCCCTGACTTTCATCAGGGGGGTTTTGCAGCATGTCAGGATGTTTCTGATTTCACCCAGAGTGCCGCTCTAATCTTCATCTATGGTTTATTTAAATAAGACGCTGTTTCAGATTTTAAATTATGATATAAAGTTAATACATTAGTACATTCGTGTCAAGTCGTAAATGCACATTTAATGGGGAAATAGAATAGTTTTAACTCTTGTTGGTCTAAGGAATGGTGATGAATATAAACAGGAATTTTCTGCTTATATTAAAATGGATGTAATTCGTCAAAAATGAGTAGGAATTTATCAGAAGTAAGGAGAGAAATTTGATTTTTCAGTTATATTATGATCTATAACATTGATTATATGTATATTAAGAAAGCATCTTTAATAAAAGATTAAAAACTTCGATTTTGACGAACTGTTTAATTATAAGGATTAAAATTTAGCATTTTGACACAATTCCATGCTTTTTATAATGAAACTCATTTAAAAAAACATCAAAAAAGCGATTTTAATAATTTCTGCCGGTTTAAATAATTTTTAAGCAAAACCCCTGAATTTCTCCAGGGGCCTGGCTGCATTGGAGGAAGTGGTCAATTACGCCCGTGGAAAGATGATACGGGTGAGATTTTGGAAAGGGTCCTAAAAGGTTTACAAACCTCACTAATCCAATAAATATAATATATTTATAGTGTACTATCTGTTACCCTGACAAATGATGAAGAGATCGTTCGGAATACTATAGGGAACCGGTACTTATTTTATAATGTTTGTGCGGTAACCAATCTTGTAGCCGGAAAATCCCTGTTCGCAGACAGGGTTTATACAACGGAAAACGGATGGATAAAAAGTTGATTTGCTAAAGAAGAAATTTGATCTCTTAAATGGGTAAAAAAAATTACCTTTGATTAAGCTTCCTAAATCATAATGGAAAGATACCTGTGAAAAGATTCAACCGGTTTGTAATAAAAGTATTAGTTGCAGGATTAATTTTTCTTTCATTCATCCAACCGGTAGTCTCTCAAACTGCCAATCAGGGGAATATTTTATCAATTGACCAGTTAATAAATCGCTTAGAGAAGAAGTATCCGGTACAGTTTTTTTACAAACCCGAATGGTTTGGTAATAAAACCTTCCCTGCTTCCATTCTCGGATTATCCTTTGCAGAAACCCTGATGAGAATTCAAACGACGGCAGAATTATCTGTAGTTACAATCGATTCTGTATTGTATATATTTATTCCTGTTAAACCAGATATAAAACCTCAATTACAACAAGAAAGCTCTGATTTACAAATAGTTGGTAATTCTGATGATTACGGGAAATATGCCAGGGCAACATTTCACGGGAAGATACTCGATGGTAAGGATGGAAAACCTTTGACAGGTGCATCAATATTTATTGATGATTTAAAGATAGGAGCAAATACCGATAAAAATGGTGACTACCATCTGCGGGCACCGGTGGGCGAACATAGCATCAGGCTCTCTTTTATGGGTTATGATGACACTAAGGAGAAAATAAAGCTGGTAAGCGATGGCTCAATAAATTTCAAATTGTATGAAAAAGCTATTAAACTCGGTGAAGTTGTAATTTATTCGGAACGGGCAGAATCAAATGTTTCCGGAACACAGATGAGCATTGTTAAACTCGATGTGAAGGCAATAAAGGAACTCCCTGTCTCAATTGGAGGAAGAGATATCATTAAGAGTATTACACTTATGCCGGGTGTTCAGACAATCGGTGAATTCGGCACCGGATTTAACGTGCGCGGAGGAAGCGCAGATCAAAATCTCATTCTTATCGAAGATGTCCCCATATTTAATTTATCACATTTATTTGGTCTTATCTCGGTAGTCAACTCAGATGGCATTTCAAACGTAACCTTGTTAAAAGCAGGAATTTCTGCAAAGTATGGAGAACGCGCTTCATCGGTAATGGACATACAATTGGGCGCCGCCAATCCGGACAAAACAACAGTTAAAGGAGGAATTGGTATTATTAACAGTTCTCTTTATGTCGAAACTCCATTGATCAATAAAAAGATTAACCTTTTGATTGGCGCCAGAAGTTCTTATTCAAACTGGCTCCTCCACTCAATACCTGACATTGATTTAATGAACAGTTCTGCCCATTTTTATGACTCTGACGCCTTATTATCCTTTAATGTAAATGACAGAAATAAAATCGACCTTTTCGGTTATATCAGTAATGACAGATTTGGATTCGCTAAAACTACTGATTATAAGTATACTAATTTATTGGGGTCCGTAAGATGGAAACACTCATTTAACAATCAATTCTTTTTCAATCTGACAGCCGGTATAAGCGATTATCGTTTTCAGGTATCTGAGTCCGACACTTCAAGACTATGGGAAGCCTATAGAATTAACTCAGGGGTGCTTTATAAAAATACCAAGTTGAATTTCTCATGGCTTCCAAATGAAAATCATTCACTCGATTTTGGAATAAATGCTGCTCTCTATGACATTCAGCCGGGCAAGTTAACCGGACTCAGTGACTCAACGATAATCAAACCTGCTCAAATGCTGTCTGAAAAGGCTTTGGAAAGCGCAATCTATTTAACAGATAACATTACTATATCTCCAAAGCTCGCCCTCGATGTGGGTGTGCGATATTCATTCTATACATATCTTGGACCTAATAAAATCTATATTTACCAGCCCGATATACCAAGAACCCGCGGAAGTGTAATTGATTCATTGACATACGGTAATAATAAACCGATTTGCCGGTATTCAGGATTGGAGCCAAGGCTTTCCCTGCGTTTCACCCTTTCGAACAATAGCTCGGTTAAGCTGAGTTATAATAGGATACACCAATATGTTAACCTGGTTTCAAACACAGCGGTAATGGCGCCTACTGATGTCTGGAAACTTAGTTCGCCTAATCTTAAACCGTTAACTTGTGACCATTTTGCAGCTGGATATTTTAAAAACTTCAAGAATAACACCTACGAAACTTCGATAGAAGTCTATTATAAAAGCCTCACCAATGCCATTGAATATAAAAATGGAGCTGACCTGCTTCTGAATCCATACCTTGAAGCAGATCTGACAAATGTAAGGGGGTATAATTATGGAGTTGAACTGTACGTAAAGAAGAATACCGGAAGGCTTTCAGGCTGGGCCAGTTACACTTTTTCTCGATCATTACAAAAGACAAACGGGATATTCACCGGGGATAAGATAAATGATAATCAGGTTTTCCCGTCAAACTTTGACAGACCAAATAATCTTATTCTAAATGCAAATTATCATATTTCAAAACGGTGGCGCTTCAATGGAACCTTCACTTACAGTACTGGGCGACCGGTTACATTGCCGGAATTGAAATTCGACTATCAGGGTTATCAACTGTTATATTATTCCGACCGGAATAAATACAGGCTGCCGGACTATCACAGGTTCGATGTTTCAATGACTCTCGATGAATCATTGAAGATCAGAAGAAAATGGAAAGGCAGCTGGACATTTTCCATTATTAACCTGTACGGCAGGAAAAATGCATATTCGGTTTTCTATCAAAAAGGAGCCCACCTGGTATCAAATGAATACCGACAATATGATACCTATATGCTGTATATAATTGGTCGTCCTCTTCCTATGCTGACATACAATTTTACTTTCTGACGTGAAACCGGCAGGTATAATATTTTTTGTAGTTTTCAGTTTGGTGACTTCCTGTTCCAAAGTCTATGATCCTCATATTGCCACAGCAGAAAAGGTTTTGGTTGTGGATGGCAGAATAACGAATAAAACAGATGCTTATCATGTTGTTCTCTCCTATGCCAGATCATTTACTTCAAGTGAAAAAAACACTCCCTCTATTGGTGCCAATGTGTATGCAACCGACGATCTGGATAATTCATTCAAATTCAATGAAAGGGATAAAGGAGATTATGTTTCTGACTCATTGCAGTTTACCGGTCAGCCGGGACATACTTACCGGCTTCATATTATTACAGAGGATGGTACAGAATATGAATCGGATCCACAGAAAATATTTCCGGAAGTCTGTCCTGACAATGTTTATGCAGAGTTTGATAATGAAGAAGTTCTGAGCGGGATTACCGGATTAAAGGTAAACACGCATGGAGCGAGTATATTCATAGACATCCGCAATCAGTCCGATACAGTGCCCAGGTTCAGGATTGTTTCAAATCTGGTAATCCAATTTTATGATCAGGACTGGATTTGTATAAACCCGTATGAGGGTTGTACTGTTGGATACACATTTGTGTTTTATTGCTGGGAGACAGTTAATATCAATTCTAATTTTAACCTTACAGATGAGGACTATTTATTAAATTCTGCTTCTATAAAAAACCATCCTGCCGGGTTTTTGGATGATAATAGTAACGTTCTTGTGCATGCTTATGAGGCTAAGCTCAATATGGAGGATACGACCGCCAGCGCTTATGAAACCAATTCAATCGGATTTCATTTGATTCACCACCGTCTTCTTTATTTGAACCAGTATACCCTCAACAGGGAGACATATTTATACTATAAGAGCCTGTATGGACAAATACAATCGGAAGGGAAAATATTTGATCCTGTCGCAGCCCAGCTCAACGGAAATATAAAATGCATAACCGATCCTATGAAAAAAGCCATTGGTTTTTTCGAAGCTTCGTCTGTCAGTTATTCTGAGTATGTAGTTGATCTTAGAAATTTGGTAAACTCTCAGCCGGCATTAATAAAAACATTATATATCCCTTCTCCTGAACCCGATGGATGCAGGATAGACAGACCAAGCAGCAAAACACACCACAATATTCCTTCATTCTGGATTTCTACAGGAAATACATCGAAAAGCAATTTAAAGAACGATTTGATATTATTTAATTAAACTTGAGAATAGTAATTTTAATATTGACATTAATAACCGGTTTAGTGACTTCCTGTTCCAAAGTATATGATCTTCACATCAACACAACTCAGGAAGTGTTGGTTGTTGATGGTATGGTAACAAATAAAACAGATGCATATCATGTATCTCTTACCTATGCCGTGCCATTCAATTCAAGCGAAAAAGGCACCCCGGTAAGCGGCGCTAATGTCTATGTAACTGACAACCTTGCCAATTCCTACAAATTCAATGAAAGGATCACCGGAGATTATGTGTCTGATTCATTACAGTTTACCGGACAGGCAGGACATACCTACCAGCTTCATATTGCTACAACTGATGGTGCAGAATATGAATCGGATCCCCAAAAAATGTTCCCGGAGGTCAGGCCTGACAATGTTTATGCTGAGTTTGATAATGAAGAAGTTCTGAGTGGCGTTACCGGATTAAAAGTTAATACTCACGGAGCAGATATACTCATCGACATCACCAATCAGTCTGATACATTTCCCCGGTTCAGGATTACATCAAATCTGGTAACACAATATTATTATTATGAAACCATTTCAATAGATATTCACACTAAGTATATTTTTGAATTTTATTGCTGGCAGACAATTAATGCCAATACAAATATTGACATGACAGGAGGGGAATATTTCTTAAATTCTGCCTCTATAAAAAAATTCCCGGTTTGTTTTCTTGATGATAATAACAATATCTGGGCTGTAATTTATGATTGTAAAGTTAATATGGCCGATACCACCGGCACTGCACTCGCAGCCGGTTATCAGTCTTACGAAATTAACAACCGGATCCTTTACCTGAACCAGTATACAATCAGTAATGATACCTATTTATATTATAAGAGCCTCAATGAACAGATGCAATCAGAAGGGAAACTATTTGATCCTGTCGCCTCACAGCTTGCCGCCAACATTAAATGTATAAGTGATCCGGAGAAAAAAGCAATTGGCTTTTTCGAAGCTTCAGCTGTAAGTTGCTCAGAATATGTAGTTGATTTCAGAAATCTGAATAATTCAGAACCGTCATTGATAAAAACAACATATATTCTGCCTCCTGAAGCCGATGGCTGCCAGATCAACCGGTTGGGCATCGGGAGCATTCACCATAATATTCCTTTGTTCTGGATCTTTTAAATAAATTATGAAAACAATTATACCTTCATTACTGATCTTGTTCATTTGTACCTGTCCGGTTAAAGCACAGAACAAGGTTTATTCAGAGAAATCTGAAAAGGTTTGGCTGCAAACTGACAAGAATGTCTATATCGCGGGTAAAAACATATTTTTTACTATGTATTTAAAGGGCAGCACAAACCAGATGAGTAAATATGCTTATCTGATATTGCGCGACCGTTACAATTTTCCTGTAAGCCGGGCCAGAATGGAAATTAAAAATCAGACGTCTTTCGGAAACATTTTCCTTCCTGATACACTTCATTCGGATGTCTACCAGCTGGTTTGTTATACAAACTATATTAGAAATGAAGGTGAAAATTCCTATTTTACCAAAGAGATCATAATTCTAAACCGGTTTGATAAAAAATTAGAACGGTTCGACAGTACAGTATATATTAATCCGTCAGCTAATTCTGCCAGTATAGATTCCGTAAATAAGGCAGAAGATGAAAATCTTTTTATCCGACCGGATAAAAAGATTTATGGAATAAGAGAGAAAGTAAATTTTTCTATTGATGCTGGAAATATTCAGGATGATTCAATAATAAAAGTATCAGTTTCAGTGAGTGAGATTGTCCCCGGGAGTCAAAATGAGCCGTCTGTTTCAGACTGTTTCAGGAACACTGATAAAGCGAAAAAAGCAGGAGAATCCGGCCAAAATCAATATAAATATGAGCCTGAAATAAAAGGGACAATTATAGATGGAAGAATCATGCCTGTGAGACATTCAGATAGTCAACCCGATTTCATTAAAAGGGATGATAAAACCGACACAATCAGCTACACGGTCCTTGTTTCCACTCCGGACACTATCGCAAATATGCAGTACACCACGGCCGATTCGTCAGGATCATACAGATTTCTTCTTAACCCTTACTACGAAGGAAAAGAGTTAATCATCAGGCTCAAAGAGAATGCCAGGGCGGTTATCGATCTTGATGATAAATTCAAACTATTTCAACCGTATGTTCCATCAGATTTCTTAAATGGTCCGGATATCAGGTCTTACTTAATCCGGAGCCTTAATATTTCTGAAGTTCAAAGATATTACACTGAAAAGGATGAAACAAGTACCGGAAAAAAAATTGAGAATTCTTCAGCAATTCCAAGGGTTTACTACCGGCCGAATTCAAGGGTCTTTCCTGCTGATTATCTTCCGCTTCCTGATTTTGTTGAGATTTCAAGAGAACTTTTGCCCGCTTTGAAAGTCCGGAAGATAAACGACAATTATGTTTCAAGTTATATTGATACACAGAATAAAGGCGTTCCAGGCATAGAACCCATAATCTTTTTAGATGGGGTACCTATTAATGACGTAAATCAGATTATTAATCTTGGCACCAATGAAATAAAGCGCATTGATCTGTTGCCGGTGATCAGGTACTATGGAGAAATGCCTCTTCCCGGTATTCTGGCTGTTTTTAGCAAAAATCTTGAAATTAATAATATCCAATTTACAACACCATCTATCAGATACCAGGTAATATCGGGCCAGAACTTCACAAAACCAGAGCATTATGTACCGGTCAATAATAATCATATTCCGGATTTAAGGCAGGTATTATTATGGGATCCGGAAATCAAAATGCATAATAAGGAGAAGCTGCAAATTGAATGCTATACGTCTGATCTTCACGGAATGTATAGGATCAGTGTTCAGGGTATTACTTCAAAGGGTCTTCCGGTAAACGGATCCGCGATAATTACCGTTAAATCCAAATCAGACTGAAAATATGAAACCCAAAAGAATATTCGTTTATACAATTCTACTGATGATAGCCATTCAAAATCTGACTGGTCAAAGATCCATTTCCGTATATAACGTTGATTTTAAAAGCTCCGAATTGTGTCTGACCGGGGAGCTTTTCACACCAGATCAAATTATTGATGGGACAACCTATTTTAATTCAGAATGGCTTCCTGGAGATATATATCTTTTGAACGGAGAAGTCGTAAGAAATAAACTCATAAAATACAACGGATCACTGGATGAACTTTTCTGGCAGGAACCCAAATCGAAAAATGTAATTAAGCTGGATAAAGAAGCAATTCTTCAATTTCATTTTCAGAATCTAGACGGGGATTCAACAGTTTATTTCAGAAAAATCAAAGTCAAAAAGAATCCTTTAGCTGAATCGAGTGAAATCTTTGGACAAGTTGTGTATGAAGGGAGTTTATCACTTTTCGTTTTACACACTTATAAGACTGCAGGAACTGAACTCATCCGGAAGAATGGAATTCTTTTTGAGAAAACTAATTATGTAGCAGAACCTGTTTACATTTTCAGGTCTGCAAACAATAAAACCTTTGTTGCTAAAAGTTTAAGCCGGAAAAGGTTATATGAATTTTCTCCCGATAACAAGGATAAAATTAAGGAATTCCTGAAGGCAAATAGAACCAGTGGATATCCGGATAATTTCTACCTGAAGAGGTTGACGATTTTTTTAAGTTCAATAGTGAATCAGTAAGTAGAGTATCTATAATAGTAACATTAGGATGAAATAATCAGACTTGCTTTTTATTTTAAGTTGATAAGATAATCCATATATTTTGTTCAAAATTTGATTATTATCTGTTTGTTATTCAGGTGTTTAAAATTTATTTCCATACATCTAAGCTAAAACAATAATCATATTTGTTAATCAATCCTGTTTTAACAGATATGAATTACTAACTGGATAATGTCTGATAACTGACAAATTATTGGCCTTAATAAAACTCATACAACTGTCAGCCAAAAAGTAATAGTCATAATCCAGTGTTCTATAATTGTCCCATGTAACTTTATCAAGCCATTCATATTTTTTTGTGGTCCGGTAGAAATTTGACGTTGGTTCGAAAAGCCAGACCACACCAAGCTTTATATGAGTTTTTTCGCTGTTCTTTACCTGAGTTCCAAGGTCCGATAACATTTTTTTTGTATCTGCATCATATCTCCACATCAATGTACTTGAAGTATTTAAAGAAGAAATAGTATGAAATATTAATGCACCACTGATTATTAATAAAAAGGACAGACTTAATATTTTCATTTTTTTGATCCTGACAAAATCGCTGAAAATGAGTACTAATGGTATAAAGAAAAGCGGGATAAAAAACAGTGCCATCCGGTTGATAAGAAAAAGAGAATGCAATAAAATATGTTGAGCTACTGAAACAATACAAGTAATAAATAATAATAAAAATGCAACAGTAATTTTCTCACTAAATATTTTCCATCTCATTAAATAGAATCTGTATACTAAAGTTATGATCATTATTAAAATACTAATCAGAATAAAATATTTTGCGTACTCCAGCGCAATTTGATAATAAGACTGCCCGTAAAGCGAAGAATATATTAAGGAACCTACCGTGTCGGTCCAGAAACCTGTATTTCCACCATCATATAATTCCTTGAATTTTATTAATTTTCTTAGTGGTTCAAACATTATTACAACAAGAATAAGAACACTGATTAACACCGGCATATTTTTTTTAATCAGATCTTTCAATCTAATACCCCTATCAGACGATATCCAGTAAATATTTATAACTGTAATCAATGAAACATAAAATATTAAGAGGCAAAAATTGCTCAGTACTGCCAGCATAGCAAAGATCAGGGACCATCTAATATTGTTTGTTTTATTGTTTTCAATATAATTAAATAAGAAATAAACACTTACGACAGTAAAAGAAACCGCCATTGCATATCCTCTGGCTAATGAGAAATAATCAAGCAAAAAGGGATTTAGATTCAAAAATAAAAAACCTGCTAATACAACATATGGAGATGACGCTTTTCTGATGATCCTGTATGAAAAAATGATGTAGATTAAATGAGAAAACAAAGATGGTAACCGAAGCAGCAATTCGTTTGTACCAAATAACATGGAGATATACTTCATGAAAAGAGTATTTATCATGTGGTTGTTTGAAGAAACAATCTTATAAGATACAATATCCATGAATCTCAGAGAAACAAATCTGTTAAATGAAAGGCTTTCGTCGAAAGTAAAAGAAAGAGTTGCGGCCCGGATCCCGGTATAAATCAGAAGCAGTAACGATATTAAGATAACAATAATATCTACAATTTTGTAAGAAATGCGGGTTCTTTGATTTGTGCGCATAATCAGAGAATTATTTGCATTATTAATCAAAGCAAGGAGTCCAAAATTGTTTTGGTACCTTCGTTTCTGGCTCCTTCAAAAAGTCATATTCATATTTTTGTTATCAGAAAGTTAAAAAGAAAAAATCGATTATCAATTAAAAATTTCACAATAATGATTATCTCAATGACCAAAAAAGTACACAAAAACTAAAATAATTAGAGGCTGTTTGTATAATCAAAAACAATTATCTTTAACCTGATGGTTTTAAAAATAAGATATCTCTTAAAAGATTGTCAGACAAGGCTATATTTATGTATGACATAGTTAAAATATAATTATGAATTTACATTTAACCCCATAAATCCCGAACCCGGTCAGACTAAATGAGATATATATTTATTGCTATATTAATTTGTTCCGGAATTAATCTGAAAGCTCAGGAAATATCTATAGACAATTCTGATTTTTTTTATCAGATTGCCCCAATATTTGAGTTTAAGCAAAGCATTGTCAGCTTAACCTTTGATGATGGATCTGTAAATCAGTTTAAAATTGCACTTCCTCTTCTGAAAGAAAAAAGAATACCGGCAACATTTTATGTAATAACTAATCTGGTTGACAGTATAATTAAAAGAATAATTTTAGACAATCTTTCAAAGGACTATGAGATCGGTTCGCATACAGTCACTCATGCTAATTTGATCAAAATAGGAAGTGAAGAGGCTAAAAGAGAATTATTAAATTCAAAATCATTTTTAAATCATAATTTTGGTATAAACGCCGGTTTAACAATGAGTTATCCATGGGGGATCTATAATAATTCTGTCATACTATTAGTCAAAGAAAATTATTTGGCGGCCCGGTCGACAGGTCCGGGATACAATTCATTATATAAGCTGGACAGATATGGTCTCCAGGCACAGGGTTTTGATGAACGGACCCGTCCCAGCCGTGCAAATTCCTGGGTGGATTATGCAATACAGAACCAGTTATGGTTAGTTGAAATGATACATGGAATTGATCATGTAGGTTATTCGCCAGTTGACTCCAAAGTACTTGCAGAACATCTGGATTATATCAAAGAAGTTAAAGACAAAGTCTGGTGCAGCACTGTAAGTAATGTAATCAAATACCTTGATGAGTCAAAGAACACAGATATTAAATGTGAGAATTGTAACGATACAATTTATAATATAAGGATAAATGATTTTATGGATGACTCCATCTATAACCAGAAGTTATCAATAAGAATTAAAGTACCGGCCAATTGGGACAGTATCCGGATTTCAAACTCGGAAAAGGTTAGAACAGAATACTTTAATGAAAGTAAATTCATAATATTCAATGCATTACCAGACAATCAGCTATTAACCATCCGGCCAGGATCAATATCTGTTCCGATAAAGGAATCAGGAATAAGACTTGTTTATCTTAGCGCCAATCCTTTCCCTGACAATTTAAAATTATCTCTGGAGGTTCTTGATCAACGGAATATTGATATTGTTCTATGCGATATGAATGGGAAATTATTATTTCATCATGAAGAGAAGAATGCAATTGGTGTGATTAACCTGTTTTTTAATACTCAGGGAATAAGCAGTGGGTTATATTTATTGAGGATAAGAAGTAATGGTTCAGATTATATCATTAAGAAATTAATTAAAATCTAAAGAGTATTACCCACTTAACTCCTCGTTCAATTCCTGGATTAATGCTAAAATAAGTACGGTCTATCCGGTATGATGCGATGCCCAGGACCTCTATCCCATTTCTCCATGAAAATACCTGTGAAAGAGAATCAGGTCTCCTGTTTTCAGCGTTGCAACACCCGAATTATAATCCTAAATGGATATCATTTGTTATTTCCAAAAACATGTTTGCTAATGAATTGAATTTCAATCATATAATATAATATTACGGTGCTCTGCACCTTTATCCTCCACGACAAACATTTATCTACAAATATTATGGTGCTCCGCACCTTTTTGTCTGCACTACAATCATTTACATGCAAATAGTTAGAAGTTCATCACTTTTGAGGTCTAAGACAAAGCAGCAGAGCTGCAAAATATTTGTAGGGATACATTTGAAACACATTATAATAGGTGCAGAGCACCGCAATATTTAATCCCAGTCAAATATATCACTAAAAAATTCAAACAGGTATTCCTCTTTAAATTCAATATTGTTCTTTTCAAGTATTTCCATAGCAAGTCTATAAACTTTTTGATTTACCCTGTGAAATAATATGGATTTACAAAGTACCTATCATCTAAAGTAGAAGTCGCATTTCACAGGGTGGACAATCAAATCCTTAAAACTCTCTATCTTGCTCATTTTCCTGTCATTAACTAAATTTACTATCCTCTATTCTCTACGCAGCATACTATTTGCTTCATCTCTACGCTCTACGCTCACGTCCCTCTTTGCCCATGACTCTTTAGTTTTTATTTTTGGAATATGTTAA
>PLLX01000151.1 GCA_003141415.1 Bacteroidales bacterium | reverse complement strand
TATTAATTTCAATGATTGATATACGTGATAAACGATTAAAACTGGAAGCAATTATTGGAATAATTTATGCTTTCGCCTCAGCTGCCACCGTTATGCTTATTTCAAAGACACCTCATGGCGATTCGGATATTCAGGAAGTATTATTTGGAGATATCCTTTCTGTAAATAACCAGGAACTTTTAATTACATGTATTGTATTCGGCGCATTGATACTTCTGCATATAATTTTTCAGAAAAAGTTTTTTGAACTTACTGAAAGTTTCGAAATTGGTAAAATTGAAAAGAAAGGCTTCAATATATGGAATTTCCTGTTTTATATTTCTATCGGTTTATCTATTGTATTTGCCGTTAAGATTAGTGGAGTAATTCCGGTTTTTTCTTATTTAATTATTCCATCTGTCTGTGCCATTATGCTTGCCCGTTCAAATAAGGCAGTAGTCATTATTGCAATGGTTCTAAGCGCTTTAGGAAGTTTTATCGGTTTAAATGTTTCTTTCCATTTTGACTTTCCTGCCGGATCCTCAATTGTAGCAACACTGGGAACTGTTTTTATCCTGGTTTCAATGGTCCCATTAGCAAAACATTTTTTCCCGAAAAAAGATAAATCAACTTCTTAATTTGATTGACAGATACTATAAAATAGGTTCATTTATATCTAGTTGTCTTCATTTCAGCGTTGGTTTTTATTTTAACGAGTAACAGAAATTAATCTTTGATGCATCGGACACTGAAACCTGAACTATTTAATACCCCTTCACGTTCTGCGAAAGAATAATTTAAAAAAATCCAAAGGCACCATGCCAGATAAGAAATGGTTTCCCATTCATCATTGCATCGGCACCGCTACCACGTCCTATAATAAAAAGTTTAACGGATGCGTTTCCCTGATATTGTTTCCGTACTTAACATGGAAATAGTAGTGCTATTATTAGCAGAGTCAGGATAGATATTTTCTTCATAAATGATTTATTTAATGGATACAAGTTATTGAATTTAACGTTTAATTCTCTGTGAAATGCTTTTTTTTCATATATTTATCCGTCCGACATTGGTATTTCAACTTTATAGTTCATTAATCAACTAAAATGAAAGTTTCCGGCTTTACATTTATCCGCAATGCAATTAAATTTGATTATCCTGTAGTTGAGGCAATTAAATCAATATTACCTGTTTGTGATGACTTTGTTGTAGCCGTTGGTAATTCAGACGATAGTACACTTGATCTGATTCAAGGCATTGATAAACAAAAAATCAGGATAATTGAAACTGTTTGGGATGATTCGAAAACGATGAAAAAAGGAGGAAAGGTTTTTGCCTTGGAAACAGACAAAGCTTTCAAGGAAATCGGAATGGATTCCGACTGGGCTTTCTACATTCAGGGAGATGAAGTGATTCATGAAAAATATCTGGGGAATATTTATTCATCAATGAAAAATTGGAAAGATGATAAAATGATAGATGGATTATTATTCAATTACCTGCACTTTTATGGCTCTTATAATTATATTGGCGTTTCCCCCAAATGGTATGGCCATGAGATAAGGATAATCAAAAACAATAAAACTATCTACTCCTTTAGAGATGCGCAGGGTTTCAGAAAATGCGAAAATGAAAAACTGAAAGTTAAACCTGTCGACGCATATGTCTATCATTACGGTTGGGTAAAAGAACCGGGAACAATGATGAAAAAAGCAATTAATGCAAATTCATTTTACCAGGAGAAGAACTTTTTAAAACGAGTGAAATCAAAAGACACTAACGGAAACAAAGAATTTGATTACTCTTCGATAGATTCCTTAAGCTTATTTACCGAAACTCATCCGAAAGTCATGGAGGAGCGAATCCGACGAAAAAACTGGAACTTCGAGCATGATATTTCTTTCAACAGGTTATCACTGAGATACAGAGGTAAGATCTTCATAAAAAAATATCTCGGTATCAACACCTACTATGAAAACTACCGGCTTATCTGATCTGGTTTAACATTGTGGAATTGATAAATGTATCCTGCAATTATCAGATATTGTGCAACGATATAAGTTGACATTATCACGATTCCTGATGTTTCGAATTGATGGCTGAATTTATTAATTGCTATGACAGAGTCGGAAATGACAAACAATATTGCACCTGCCAGAACAAGATAGTAACTTTCCTTTTTTACCTTCTCTTTCCTGTTGATAGCTCCTGTGAGCATAGTAAGTATAACTATAGCATACATTATGACAGGCAGCCTCATTTCAGCCAGATCGCTATATAGACAGGAAACCAGCACAACACCATAAATTATTACAGGTATCAGGAGCCAAATACGATTACTCAGGATGGAGTTTTTGCCAGGAGTGATAAAGAATACTGTAAAATACATAATATGTGCCAGCAGAAAACAGGCAAGTCCGAGTATGAATATATTACCGTTATTCTTTGAAAATTCAAGGATCACATCACCTGCCCAGGAGAAGAAAAGCCCGGCAATCATAAACATGTGCAACCGGCTCGTGAGAGGATTTATATTTACTAAAAACAGAATCATAAGCACAGGAATAATAAGTGCTTTGGCAATAAACCCGGAGTAAAAAGATGATTGGTTCTGAAGAATGATCGACATAATGCCAATAAGAAAATAGAGTATGGATATTCCTGGTTTTTTCATAGTAATTATTACTTTCCAGTCGTTTTTTGCAACAATGTGATACAAAGTTCAGCACAAATTAACACAAAGGAAAAGAAATACCGTTAATAAACACCATCTAAGGTGCAGAGCACCGAGATATTATTCCCAAATAAGTTCTCTTATGATAGTTTCTTTGTATATTTCAAGTTGTAAAATGAAATTTAAATTCCAGACTAAACTATGATAAAATGAATAAGTATATCTTATTATCAACGAGTGTTTTACTCCTTATTTCCTGTAGTCAGCAAAAGCAGACACCAAGTACTGAATTGCCTGTTACTGAAAAATTTAAAGTTGAAGGGAAACATATAATCGTTTATACTACAGCAGATAGTACAAACTACAGACTGACAGTTACAGATACACTTAAGTTTAAAGAGCTTATTCAGCCTGTAGAGACGCAGATTTGTGTTTTTACTGATCCCGATAAAACATTTCAGACATTTCTGGGAATAGGAGGTGCATTAACTGATGCCTCTGCCGAAACCTTCTCTAAAATGCCTAAAGCAAAACAGGATGAGCTGTTGCTGGCATACTATGATACACAAAAAGGAATAGGCTATACTCTGGCCAGAACCAGTATTAACAGCTGCGATTTTTCGAGTGGAAGCTATACTTACGTCACTGAAGGCGATAAGGAATTAAAATCTTTCAGTATTGATCACGATATGCAGTTCCGGATTCCGTTTATTAAAAAAGCAATTGTCGCTGCTGGTGGCAAACTGACTTTATTTGTCAGCCCATGGAGTCCTCCAGGATATATGAAAGATAACAATGATATGTTACATGGCGGTAAATTGAAGGCTGAGTATTTCCAACCATGGGCGGACTATTATGCCAAGTTTATAAAGGCGTATGAAAAAGTGGGAATACCTGTATGGGGTATGACAATTCAGAATGAACCAATGGCAACCCAGAAATGGGAATCCTGCATATATACTGCCGATGATGAACGTGACTTCCTTAAAAATTTTCTGGGTCCTACAATTCAGAAAGAAGGACTTGGAGACAAAAAAATAATTGTCTGGGATCATAACCGTGATCTTATGGTTCAGAGGGCAAATGTTATTTTTGGTGATCCGGAAGCTTCAAAATATGCCTGGGGAATGGGATTTCATTGGTACGAAAGCTGGAGCGGAGGAGATAAAATGTTTGATAATGTCAGACTTGTTCATGAGGCATATCCCGATAAAAACCTGATGTTTACAGAAGGGTGTCCTGAAAGTTTTAATGCGGCTATGTATAATAACTGGGGACTTGGGGAAACATATGGTCGCAACATGATAAATGATTTTAATAATGGAACAGTAGGCTGGACTGATTGGAACATTTTACTGGATGAGACTGGAGGACCCAACCATGTTCAGAATTTTTGTTTTGCTCCGATACATGGGAACACAAAAACAGGACAACTGATTTATACAAATTCATATTATTATATCGGACATTTCTCAAAATTTGTACGTCCTGGTGCAAAACGGATAATAAGTTCTGCAAGCCGCAGCCAGTTACTCACTACGGCATTTATTAATGAAGACGGGAAAGTGGCGGTGATTGTCATGAATCAGAGTAATTTGAAAATTACTTATAATCTGTGCATTGGTCATAATGCAGCTGAGGTGAAAATCCTGCCTCATTCGATTCAGACACTTATATTGTAAATTTGCCCCCCAACCTCCCTAAAGGGGGCTAATTTCTTTACACAAGTGTAATTCTTCTTAATTGCGCTATTTAGTCCCCCTTTAGGGGGATGGCCGCGAAGCGGTCAGAGGGCTATAAACAAGTTAATCACCTAAATTATTTTAAATCCTTAATCCCCATATTATAGAGTGTAAAGCTGAAAATATCAGCATACTGTTCAATGGATTTGCTTACAGGAGTTCCGGCTCCATGACCGGCATTTGTTTCAATCCTTATCAGAACAGGACTATTTCCTCCCTGTTTAGCTTGTAACTGAGCGGCGAATTTGAATGAATGTGCAGGGACAACCCGGTCGTCATGATCCCCTGTGGTTATTAACGTGGCAGGATATTTTATTCCCTCTTTTACGTTCTGAACGGGTGAGTATTTATAAATGTATTCAAACATCTCTTTACTTTCCTCAGAAGTGCCATAGTCATATGCCCATCCTGCGCCGGCTGTAAAAGTATGATAACGAAGCATATCCATTACACCAACAGCAGGGAGCGCAACTTTCATAAGGTCAGGACGCTGAGTCATTACAGCACCGATAAGGAGACCTCCGTTTGATCCACCTCTTATTGCAAGAAAATCTGACGAAGTATATTTTTTTTCAATTAGATATTCACCAGCCGCGATGAAATCATCGAATACATTCTGCTTATTCATTTTTGTACCGGCCAAATGCCATTTTTCACCATATTCACCGCCCCCTCTTATATTAGCGACCGCATAAATACCGCCCGTTTCAAGCCATAGTGCAACAGGTATGCTGAAACCTGGTGTTTCGCTGATATCAAATCCACCATATCCGTAAAGAATTGTCGGATTTTTACCATTCATCGGAGTTCCTTTCCTGCGGGTAATAATCATAGGTATTCGTGTTCCATCTTTAGAATTATAGAAAATCTGCACTGATTCATAATTGTCACCGTTAAATGACACAACAGGTTTCTTATATACTTCTGAATTCCCGGTTTTCGGATCAAGCTTATATATTGTTGCCGGTGTAATATAGTTCGTAAATGAATAATATACTTCTTTGTCGTCCTTTTTGGCACCAAAACCGGCTGCAGTTCCGCTTCCGGGTAAGGTAATTTCCCTGACAAGGACACCATTTCTGTCGTATTGTTTTACTTTTGACATAGCATCAATCATGTAATGCGCGAAGATGTATCCTGAACCAGCTGCAGGATCAAGAACGTTTTCTGTTTCAGGAATAAGATCAACCCAGTTTTCAACTCCCGGTTTATCTGCATCAACGGTTACGACTCTTTTGTCAGGTGCTTTAAGGTTTGTTACAATGAAAAGTTTCGACCCATTATTATCAAGTACTGAATGATCATTATCGAAATTGGCAACAACAACAGTGAATTTATCACCCGGTTTTTTCAGATCCTTGATATATAATTCATTACCTGTTGTTGACACAGATGCAGCTACTACAAGATACCTTCCGTCTTCAGTCACCGTACCAGTGACGTATCTTCTTACAATATCAGATCCAAATACTACTTTGTCTTCTGTTTGTTTTGTACCAAGTTTATGGAAGTAGAGTTTATGATGATCAGTTTTTGCCGAAAGCTCACTTCCTTTTGGTTTGTCGTAACTGGAATAATAGAATCCTTCATTTCCCTGCCATGAAAGACCACTGAACTTTATATCTTTCAAGGTATCGCCAATGATCTCTTTTGTTTCAGCATCCATTGCGATTACCTTTCGCCAGTCAGACCCACCTTCGGAAACGGAGTATGCAACCTTACTACCATCTTTTGTAAATTCCATTTCGCCCAGAGATGTTGTTCCGTCAGCTGAAAACTTATTCGGATCAAGAAATACTTCCGGATCGCCATTGTTTTTCTGACGATAAATGACAAACTGGTTCTGCAACCCGTTGTTCCTTGAAAAGTAAGTGTAGTTTCCTTCTTTTTGAGGAGAAGTATATTTCTCATAATTCCACATTTTCCCCAGGCGCGATTTTATTTCCTCCCTGTATGGAATCGCTTCAAGGTAGCCAAATGTGACTTTATTCTGCTCTTTTACCCAGGCAGCAGTTTCTGCAGCTTTGTCATCTTCGAGCCATCGGTATGGATCAGGAACCTTGGTCCCAAAATAGGAATCAATAACATCACCCTTTTTGGTTACAGGATATTCAATTTTCTTTTTCACGGGCCCGTTACATGAGATTAGAATTGCCATCACAATAATTGTCAGGATTTGTTTTTTCATGGAAATTTATTATAAATTCATTTACAGCGATAGTATACCCACAGACTTAATATTCAAAAGTAATTAATTGTTTAAATTTGCAGCTCAGATTTAAGAAACTATTAATATGCGTAGAGGTATTTTAACTTTTGTAATGATTTTGATTATAAGTGGTCTGGCAATTGGGCAGGAATATAAAACAGGAATCGGAATTAGAGCCGGATTTTCATCGGGGGTGACAATTAAATATTTTGAAAGCCGCAAAGCAGCATTTGAAGGTCTTCTGACAACCAGATCATGTTTAGTTTATGAAATTTTGTCATTAGTTGCGCCAGCAAGAAATCTCTTCCGATATTATTAAAAGCCTATACATGTAATAATTTTTTATGCCATAAAACATATTCATCAAATCAGGGTTCAATATTCCCTTATTATTTATAATTTTAAGTTTAATTGAAAAATCGAATTCAAAATTATATAAGATGAAAAGATTAGTATCATCGGTTTTAATTATCTTCCTTCTTCCCTTCATTATTTCTGCCCAGAATAAATTTAACGGGCTCGATATGAACATTGGAAATCTTTACAGGTTATCCGATGCAAAAACCCGTTCAATAAGTCCTGAAAACTTGTCTGGGGAAAAAGGGAAGGGAGGAATGGCAGATCCTGCTGACAAAGAGAAACATAACGCAGCAAATGCATCCAATGCTGCCCGCGATCTTGGTCAGGGATGGAAAATAAATCCATATGTAATAATTAAACCCGGTGAGACATTCACAATGGCCGAGATTAATGGTCCGGGTGCCATACAACACATATGGATGACACCGACAGGAAACTGGCGATTCTCAATACTTCGAATCTATTGGGATGATGAAACTGAACCATCTGTTGAATGTCCCGTTGGTGATTTTTTTGGAATGGGATGGAATAAATATTCTCCGCTTGTCTCGGCTGCTATCTGCGTCAACCCGGGAAGTGCTTTTAATTCATATTGGGTGATGCCATTTCGGAAAAAGTGCAGGATAACAATGGAAAACATTGACGATGCTGATGCAATGACACTTTTTTATCAGATCGATTATACATTGACCGAAGTGCCTGCCGATGCCGGGTATTTCCATGCTCAGTTCCGCAGGGTAAATCCTGATGAGACGTCTGTTTATACAATTAATGATGGAATAAAAGGAAAAGGTCAATATATTGGCGTTTACCTTGCACTGGGGGTAAATAATAATAGCTGGTGGGGAGAAGGTGAGATAAAGTTTTATATTGATGGCGATAGCAAATTCCCAACTATATGTGGAACTGGTACAGAAGATTATTTCTGCGGTTCCTATGATTTTGACACTAATAAGAAGAATTCCGAAGGGATTGAGGAATCTTCCTATACAGAATTCTGTACTCCCTATTCAGGATTGCCACAGGTTATCCGGGGTGACGGGCACTACAATGTAATGCAACGTTTTGGTCTTTACAGATGGCACATTATGGATCCAATCCGTTTTGAATCTGATCTTAAAATCACAATTCAGGATCTCGGCTGGCATAAGGGGGGAAGATACCTGAAACAACAATCAGATATTTCTTCAACCTGTTTCTGGTACCAGACAGAACCTCATGCTAAATTTCCTAAACTACCTGATTGGCAGAAACTTGAAGTAAATTAAGCTTTCCAGCTGAGAATTTTCCAGCCTCGTTTTTGTGCTGTTTTTTTGAGCTTTTTGTCAGGATTGACACAAACAGGGTTACCTACAACATCAAGGGCAGGAAAGTCTGAAATTGAATCACCATAGAACCAGGTATCTGATGGTGAAATGTTGTTTTTTTCACAATATGACTTTAGTCTGATAGCTTTTTCTTTACCAAAGCAGAGATGACCAAGAGGGCGACCGGTAAGATATCCATTCTTAACTTCAAGCTCTGAACAAATGATATCATCAATATTTAAATGTTTGGCCATTTCCTGACAAACAGTTGTTAAAGATGAAGAGAGAATAACAGTTTTGGCATTGTTTGCTTTATGGAATTCTATTTCAGCTATGGCTTCTTTATAAACCGATGGGAGTAGTACTTCGTGGAATACTTCAGTGCACAGCTCTGACATCGTCTCTTCAGGAATGCCCTTGACCCAGCCAATCAAGTCGTCTATAATTTTCAACGGGTCCTTGAGTTTAAGCCGGAATACAAGTGAAAGAATAATTGCATTTACGAGATCCCAATGTGTCAAAAGACCTTTCCTGAAGGCCCCTCTGGCCAATGCTTTCCCACTTATAGAATTTGCTATTGTCTGGTCAAGGTCAAAGAATGCTATATAATTTTTTGGCGCATTTCTATCTTTTGAAAAAGTGGTTTCCATCAGGATTGTATATTATTTTTAATGCTCCGGACAAAATCTTAACATTAAATCTGTTGGAAAAGTTCAATTCTCCATCAACATGAAACGGGACTACTTCCGGGAACTCAAGATTAATTCCTTTTGTCTGGTAATAATTTACTCTCTTGTCAGCTGTATGTTTTCCTTCAGGCACTTTAAGCAGGATAGAAAATCTTTCAAAAAGAGATAAGTTTTTTTATCATACAAACATCTAATAATCCGTCATTTGCAATAGCCTTAGGCGTCAGGTAGAACCCCCCTGCAAACCTCCTGCCAATAGCAATAGTGTTAATAAAACAATCAGTTTCATGTCTGCCTGTTTCCGGTGATTACAGTCATTCTTTTTTCTTTGAAAAAAAGGAGAGTCTTGATGATATGCCAGATATATTTATATTTACTTCCTCTTTTAACTTTCCCCGGTTCTGTATAATTCTCTGCTGCCACCTGTGCATCAAATCCCAGACCCATGCCATTGAGAAAGATCATTCCGTTACACGAACCGGCATCCATAGCAATTGTATTTCTCTCAAAAAAGATATCCCACTCATTGTCTCCAAACCGGTTTGGGAAACCCAGAATCTGAATGAAATCATTTCCGGTACCGGCAGGAATTATCCCGGTTGTGACAACTTTTTTATCAATCAGGGGTCGGGACATCTCATTAAAGGTTCCGTCACCTCCGACTGCAATTATATACCTGAAACCTTTTTTGAGGTACTGTTCTGATAATTCTGTAGCATGTCCGCTTCTTTCCGTAAAAACAATTTCGGCATCAACATTATGTTTTTGGATCATTTCCTTGAGCTTTGGGACAATTGTTTTTGCAAAGCCGTTCCCTGCTATCGGGTTAACAATAAAAACCCACTCCTTCTTTGCATTATCCATGTCAGAACTTTTCAATATTAATGATAAGCCGATTCAATAACAGTTTTAACCGCTTCTATTATTTCACAGTCATTCATTCCTATTAATTCTTCTTTTTTAATGGGTTTATGAATGACTACATCGATTTTTGAATCGAAGTTGATATAAAACCTGTTTTTCGGTTTTAATTTATAGAAGCCGTTCAGCGTCACTGGTAATATTTCAATATCTCTGGTCCTGAAAAGGTAAATAAATCCTTTGTAGAATTGGTTGATTTTCCCGTTGAGCGTCCTTGTTCCTTCCGGAAAGATTGCAACGGATTGATATTTAGACTTATTAATAAGCTGATCAATCATCTGTTTTGTGTTTCTATAGGTAGGTTCTTTAAACGGAACATAGTCCATTATTTTCAATAGGCTGCTGAAAAGAGGAACTTTAAGAAGCCGTTCATGTCCGAACCATGATATTCCAGGGTAAAATGATGTTATTGCAACAATATCAAAAAGGCTGGCATGGTTAGCTACCAGAATATACCTTTTTCCTTTTTTAATGTTTTCTTTTCCAAAAACCCGGAATCTTTTCCCCATAATAATGAAAACTGATTTTGCCCACACCTGAAAAAGAAAACGGACAGGTTTTTTTAAATGCAATAAAGTGAGAATTAAAACAATAAATACTCCGATTGCAGTATAGCAATAGAGTATACCAAATAATAGAATCGAAATAACTGCGTAAAGTTGTGAACGCATTGTAATTGAATATAGTTTCCAGGCTGAAAATAGCTATTTTTTTTATTTAAATGTAATCTGCCACGATATTAACTCTTTTTCATAATTTTATAAGATTACCGGTTTAATCTCTCAATTTCTCAATCTTGTATATACTTTTCAGGAATGAAAAACAAAAAAGGACTCACACGTCGAAGTTTTATAACCAATACTACTATTGTGGGTATCGGCACAATCGGCTCAGCAAATCTTTTAACTTCCTGTACAGGGAAAAGCACCGAAACTGACAATAAAATTAAAACTGACATCCATGAATATAATGGGTATTATTCAGGGAAACATCTGGATCGTGTTGCATTTCCCATTGGAGGAATCGGAGCGGGTATGTTCTGTCTGGAAGGCACTGGCGGGATATCTCATATGTCAATACATAACCGTCCGGAAGTTTTTAATGAGCCCTGCATGTTTGCAGCAATTTCAGTTATAGGATTGAAAAACGGCGCAAAAGTTCTTGAAGGTCAGGTTCCGGATTGGAAGAAATTCGGACAACCCGATTCAGCTAATGGATCAGGTGGGGCAAGTTATGGTTTTCCGAGGTTTCAGAAAACGAAATTTACCGCCAGATTCCCGTTTGCAGTGATTGAGATGCAGGATGACGATATCCCGCTTGATATACAGCTTACCGGATGGAGTCCTTTCATCCCAACAGACGCCGACAACTCAAGTCTGCCAGTAGGAGCCTTGGAATATACATTCAGAAATAATGGCGCTTCAAAGATTGAAGCTCTCTTCTCATATAATTCCAGAAATTTCATGAACCAGACAAATGGTTTCAATAAAATACGAGCTATCTCAGATGGATTTATTCTTTCCGAAGAAGGTGTAAAAGATAAACCTGAAACCAAAGGTGATTTTGCAATCTTCACCAATGAACCTGGTACAATCGTTGATTATTGCTGGTTCAGAGGTGGCTGGTGGGATCCTCTGACAATTACGTGGGGAACAATTGAAAAGGGAGAAACCCGACATAAAGATCCTGTAGAAAAAGATGCTCCTGGCGCATCATTATTCATTCCTGTTGCATTGAATGCAGGTGAGACAAAGGTTATAAAGCTGATGATGGCATGGTATGTTCCGGACACGGATCTTAAGTACGGACAGGATCCGAAAGAAAAAAATGTAGTAAAGTGTGATGATACGAAATGTTCATGTAATGATCCATTTTATAAACCCTGGTATTCTGGTAAATTTAAAGGGGTAGATGAAGTTGTAAACTATTGGAAAACAAATTATAATGATCTTCGCAATAAATCAGGATTATTTAAAGATTCTTTCTATAAAACCACAATTCCGGATGAAATTATTGAAGCAGTAGCGGCCAATCTTGCGATACTTAAATCTCCGACCGTATTAAGACAACCCGATGGGAAATTATGGAGTTGGGAAGGATGCGGTGATAATTCCGGTTGTTGTGCCGGATCCTGTACACACGTCTGGAATTATGCCCAGGCGATACCACACCTCTTTCCAAAACTTGAACGAACACTTCGTGAGACTGAATTCTTCCCGAGTCAGGACAAAGAGGGTCATCAGACATTCAGGTCGGCATTACCAATAAGACCTGTTGCAACTACTTTTTATGCTGCATCTGATGGACAGTTGGGAGGAATAATGAAAATGTACCGTGACTGGAGAATCAGCGGAGACAGTCTGTGGATGAAAAAAATGTATCCGCAGGTAGTGGAAAGTATAGATTATTGTATCCGTACCTGGGACCCAAGATCAACAGGTACCCTCGAGGAACCACATCATAATACCTATGATATTGAATTCTGGGGTCGTGATGGTATGTGCACAGGATTTTATCTCGGAGCATTAAAAGCCATTTCTGAGATGGGAAAATTTCTCGGCGAAGATGTACAAAAATATCTAGCCATGTATGATAAGGGCAGAAGAGCATTGGAGACAGAACTGTATGATGGTGAATATTTTATACAAAAAATTCAATGGAAGGGTTTAAATGCACCCGATCCTGTTGCAGCATCAAAGGGTGCCTGGAATTCTGACTATTCAGAAGAGGCAAAGGAACTATTACAGAAAGAGGGACCAAAATACCAGTACGGTAAAGGATGCCTGTCTGATGGGGCCCTCGGAGTCTGGATAGCTGAGATGTGTGGCTTGAAAAATGTTGTTGATCCGTTAAAGGTAGACAGCCATCTTAAATCTGTATTTAAATACAATTTCAGATCGGACCTGTCTGACCACTCAAATCCACAGCGCCCTTCATATGCCCTTGGAAAGGAAGGAGGTCTTCTTTTGTGTACATGGCCGAAAGGGGAGATGCTATCCCTTCCATTCGTTTACAGTAATGAGGTCTGGACTGGCATAGAATATCAGGTAGCTTCTCACCTGCTTATGATTGGTGAAACTGAGAAAGCGCTTAAAATAGTTCGTGCCTGTCGCGACAGATATGATGGCCAAATCAGAAATCCATTTGATGAATATGAATGCGGACACTGGTATGCCAGAGCTATGTCGAGTTATGGTATGCTACAGGGGTTAACCGGGGTAAGGTATGATGCTGTAACTCAGGAGATGTTCATAAATTCACGGATAGGTGACTTTACCAGTTTTATTTCAACGGAAACCGGATTCGGAAACATAGGATTAAAAAACAGCAAACCATTCATCGAAACAGTTTATGGAGAGATAACTGTGAAGAATTATGTATTAATGTAGGGTCACGTTATGGCGTGACCGTATAAGGAATACAATACTTAATTTATTTCCCCGAATTACTTACAAATGCAATCTGCTTACTGTCGGGTGACCACGAAGGAACATTGATAGTTCCCTGACCGCCATACAGGTAAGCTAAAACACGGGGTTCTCCGCCATCAACAGGCAAAATTCTCAACATACAACGTTTATATGACGGATGGCTATTCGGGTCGATATCAGGAGGAAAAGAGATGATTACCATCCATTTTCCATCGGGTGAGATATGCGGGAACCAGTTATTATAATTGTCAGATGTTAATTGCTCCTTTCCTGTTCCATCAGGTTTTATTCTCCAGATTTGCATTGTACCTGTATAATGTCCGTTATAATAGACGTATTTGCCGTCAGGTGAATATTCGCAACCGTCAACATGCTCGCCGGCTTTAATGTCAGTCAGGGCAATCTCTTTTCCTCCCTCTATGGAATTTCTATAGATATTAAAAACAGTTTTGCCATTACGGATAGCAACATAGACCAGCTCTTTATTATTAGGTGACCATCCATGAAAGTATGAAGGAGTATTCTCAGTAATCAATTTAGGAACGCCGCCTTCAAGAGGGAGAACATAAACACTTGAACCGCCACCTGGTAATCCCTGGCGCGAATTGCTTATAGCAAGTAGCTTGCCATCGAAGGAGATACCATGGTCATTATTGATATTATTGGCAAAATCTGTATTGAGTTTTTCAGGTACTCCGCCATCAACAGGAATTTTAAATAATAAACCGTCCATATTGAAGAGTAGCTTTTTGCCATCAGGCATCCAGTTTGGTGCTTCAAATCTGCCTGGTTTTTCGAAAATGACTTTCCTTTTTCCGTCCGATACAGTCATTGTCTCCATTCTGCAACCGAGAGATCCGGATTTCCCGGGGTCATAGTTATCTGCAACAGGTTGATCAATTCTTACATTCCATACTTTTACCGCCTCTACAATATCGGAATCGTGCGAACAAATGAATGGTCCCACCAGGACTTCATCAGGCATATTTTCCATTACATGAGAGCCGATTGTCTCCAGCGGTTTGCCGTTGTGTGCGGCCCTCATTATAATATTCTTTCCGGCTCTTTCAATCTGGATAACATTAAAAGATGAATCCTTTGCAAATATCTCATCCTGAGGATCTCTCATGGTAACTCCTGCAGATACTCTCCATTGAAGAACAGTTAAACCGCTTCCATGAAGTGTTGCAGAAATATGAGATGATTTTGCATCTGTTGTCTCCCGGACCATCCATCCTGATTTCCTATGAGGGTTGGTGCCTTTTCCTGCAAATTCAAAATTCGCAGTCAGAATAAAGTCCCCTTTTATTTTATTGAATAAATAGTGAAATTCATCTCTTTCAAACCATATATTATAACCACCGCCTATGAGAGTGTAACTCTGGTCAGGCTTATTATAAATAGCCGAACCGGTCTTTTTTGGATTCCCTATATCGGAATTTGCCTGGAATATTCCAACAGGAGTATTCTGTGCTGAAATAATATTTAATATACAACTAAGCATAATGATAATTGAGTATTCCATAATTATTGGCTGGTTTATAATTATAATTGTTTTCTGATTTCTTCTACCGGATACCTAATCCCTGATCCCTCAACTTTCAACTTTAAATGAAAGAATTAAAGATATATATTTTGGATAACATAGGAGAAGCTGATTAATTATATAATTGAGATTGTCGATTCTGGCCTGATTAATTCTGACTTCTCATTGAAATAAAAAAAAATTCTGCAATCGGTTGCAAAATTAAAATATAATTAATATTTTTGGTACTTCATGTTTATTCTTTTGAATAAACAGTCAATGTCTTTTACCTGATCGGATAAAGATTACTAAACATAGGCCTATGATATGAACTGGATTTAGCAAAATTAAACAGGAGATGTTACGGCATCTCCTGTGATTAGAACCTAACTATTTTCAATGCAGATTTTATAATAATTATTTACTAACCCTTATTTATTAACCCTTAAATTACTAACGTATGGTAAAAAAACCTTCGAGAAGCATTTTATACAAAGAATGCTTTAAAAAAATCATGCTAATATTTGGATTCAGTAGCTTCCTGTTAATAATGGGGACTGTTTCATTATTGGCGGGATCAGGCTTAAATGTCAGTTTTTCTGACAATCAACAGCAAATAAAGGTTTCCGGACGAGTTGTTGATGTAAACAATAATCCTATGGGTGGGGTGAATGTTGTTGAAAAGGGAACCGCTAACGGAGTGATGACTGGAGTAGATGGGACTTATGCAACAACAGTCGCCTCCGGGAACTCAACCCTTACTTTTTCTTTCATTGGGTATGACTCCAAGGAAGTGAATGTCAGCAATCAGACAACAGTTAACATGACTCTATCAGAGAGTATTAACGCGCTGGAGGAAGTTGTGGTTGTTGGTTATGGTACCCAACGGAGAGAAGCTGTGACAGGTTCAGTTGCTTCAGTGACTGGAGATAAGATTCGCGATGTGCCATCGTCTAATATCACACAGGCCTTACAAGGACGTGTATCAGGGGTGGATATGGAGCAAACTTCAACCAAACCGGGCGCCACAATGCAAATCCGCATTCGTGGTACGCGTTCGCTGAATGCCAGCAACGACCCGCTTGTAGTGCTCGATGGTATCCCCTTTGCCGGGTCTATCGGCGACATCAACCCCGGCGACATCAAGAGCATTGATATCCTGAAGGATGCCTCGTCAACTGCCATTTACGGCTCCCGTGGCGCCAACGGCGTTATTTTGATAACAACCAACAAAGGGCTAAAAGGACAAAAAGCACAGTTCACGTACAATGGGTATTATGGCATGAAACAAATTTTTGCCAAATACCCCATGATGGACGGGCCGGAATTTGTTAAACTCCGTGCTGATGCCGGTGTATACCCAACAAACGGGCTGGATGAATCCAATGATGTAAATACCGATTGGCAAAACTTGTTTTATAGAACAGGTGCAGTAATAAGCCACGATTTAGGCATTTCGGGTGGTACCGAAAAGGGCAACTACAACTTCGGCGTGGGCTATTACCGTGATGAAGCCATAGTGCCCGGGCAGGACTATAGCCGTTTTTCGATGCGTGCTTCCCTTAACCAGGAATTAGGCAAATTTATCCGCGTTGGCTTCACTACAAACAACAGCTATTCCATTACTAACGGTAGCAACTTAGGAATATACGGTGTCTTAAGTTTGTCGCCTATTGCCAACCCGTATAACGATGATGGCACTTGGAAAAGAACTATAAAGATGCCGATGGATGAACAGTGGACGTATTCAAGAGATATTATAAATAATTTGGGAGATAAATGGATAGACCAAACCAAGGCGTTTGGTTCCTATAACACCCTATACGGAGAGGTAAAAATCCCAGGCATAGAGGGCCTAAAGTATCGCGCCAACATTGGCTTGAACTTTCGCCAGAGTAACAGTGGCAGCTACACAGGAGAGGGAGTATTCAGTACTACAGCTGCGACCCCTTCAACAGCTTCCATAGGTAACTCACTTACCACCAGCTGGGAAATTGAAAACCTGTTGACCTACGACCGCACCTTTGCCCAGGGGCACCAGGTGAGTGTCGTAGCGTTGTACTCTGCCGAGCAAGACAATTACAACAGTTCATCCATTCAGGCAAAGGATATTCCCAACGATGCTTTCCAATTCTACAATCTGGGACGGGCTGCCGGCCAATATACGATTGACCCTAATAACCAGGGCTATACTGTGAGCGGCTTGATTTCATATATGGGTCGCGTGAATTACTCATACGACAACCGCTATATGCTGATGGCTAGTTACCGTTACGATGGCTCTTCTAGGTTAGCCCCAGGGCATAAGTGGGTTTCCTATCCTGCAGTATCGGCTGGATGGAATATTAAAAACGAATCGTTTATGAAGAATATCACCCTGATAAATTCGTTGAAGCTGCGTGTGGGCTATGGAATAACCTCCAATCAGGCTATTAACCCCTATTCTACACTTGGGCTTTTAAGTACCAGTCCTATGAACATGGGCACTTCTCTCCTCACAGGCTACTCTGTATCTTCATTACCTAACCCTAATTTAGGATGGGAGATCTCTCAACAAATTAACTATGCCTTGGACTTTAGCCTCCTGAAAAATCGCCTGTCGGGTACCATAGAGTACTATGAAACAAAAACCAAAGATCTTCTGCTGAGTGTTAATTTGCCCAGCACATCGGGTGTGAACAGCTACATGGCAAATATAGGTAAAACCGAAAATAAAGGTATGGAATTTTCGCTCAATGGTGTGATATTGGACAACCTCAGCGGCTTTACATGGGAAGTCGGCGTCAACATGTATGCCAACCGCAACAAGCTGGTAGCGCTTGCTTCGGGAGCGACAAAGGACGAAAGCAACTGGTGGTTTGTAGGCCACCCCATTGATGTACTCTATGACTACCAGGCCATAGGACTCTGGCAAGAGGGAGATGCCAATCTACTAAAATATGAACCGGGCGGGAATGTCGGTATGATTAAGGTAAAATATACCGGCGATTACAACGCCGATGGTACGCCGACAAGGATAATTGGAGCTGCCGACCGGCAAATTATGAGCATGGAACCAAAATTCCAGGGAGGTTTCAACACCAGTGTAACTTATAAAGGATTTGACCTGAGCATTGTCGGCACCTTTAAAAGCGGTGGATTACTCATCGGTACCATCTATGGATCGAATGGTTACCTCAATATTTTGAGCGGACGCAGGGGAAATGTAAAGGCAGACTACTGGACACCGACGGACACCCTCGCCAAGTATCCAAAACCTGGCGGAATTGGCGGTGATCAGCCAAAGTATCTCAATTCCCTGTCTTACTTCGACGCATCATACCTGAAGATACGCACCATATCACTTGGTTATAACTTCACCCAAAAATGGATAAAAAATGCCGGTGTTGACAAACTTCGGCTTTACTGCACCGTGCAGAACCCATTTGTGATGTTCTCACCCTACTACAAAGAATCAGGTATGGATCCCGAAACCAACTCATACGGCAACGAAAATGCGGCAGTACCATTGTCATACAACCTGAGACGTCTGCTGACTATAGGCACTAACACGCCTTCAACACGCAACTACTTGATTGGTATTAATTTAACATTTTAAAAAAGGATAATAATGAAACATATACATATAAAAACCTTTATAGGAACAGCCTTGATAGCGTTGTTCCTGGTAGCGTGCACTAAAATTTTGGACGAAAACCCTCGCGGTATTTATACTCCCGGGTATTTCAAAACCGAAAAAGGGGTAATGGGTGGATTGAATTCGATGTACTCCCACCTGCGCTACCTTCAACCAAATGGCTACTACTATGAAAGCTGCCAAGCCGGCACTGATGAAGGAACATGGGGTCAGAATGTGAATGCAGACACTAAGAATCTGGACTTTTCCGGCATAGGGGCGATTACTCCCCTAAATAGCTCTGCCAGTGGACTGTGGGGAGTATTTCCAAACATCAACACCGCCAGCGGTATCATTGAAAATGCTATAGCAGTAGGAACTATTTCTAATGCGCTGATTGCCGAAGCCAGATTCTTCCGCGCGTGGGACTACTTTATGCTGGTGCAAACATTTGGCGGGGTACCTCTGGATTTGGGAGCTGGTGATTTGAAGTTCAATACATCAACCGCCAGAACTTCTAAGCGCAACACCGTACCTGAGGTTTATACTAAAGCTATATTCCCTGACCTGCTGACAGCGGTAAACGATTTGCCGGCAACTATGCGTATAACCGGAGCTGTAACCAAAACGGCTGCACGCCTTTATTTGGCAAAAGCTTACCTGACATACGGATGGTGGCTCCAAAACCCAAACAGCATTCCTACTTATCC
>PLLX01000003.1 GCA_003141415.1 Bacteroidales bacterium | reverse complement strand
ATATCAATCATTGAAATTAATAATGCTCCAAGGAGCGTGAAAACCAATGGAATAGTTGTTAAACCATAGCCTACAAAAACTGCGAACGCGCCACCAAGTGATGATATCTGACCAAGTGCCAGGTCAACAAAAACGATTCCCCTGCCTACTACATGTACTCCAAGATAGGACAAAAATAAACCGGTTATCAATGAGATTATGAATGCCTGCACCATAAAATTCAAGTGGAACATTTCAAACATACTTTTCTTTTTTTTGTGTTATTGTTAATAATTAGAAAACGCTGCGATAATTTAAATCTGAAAAAAAGCATTAGTTTAGTTAACTAAATCCTTGAATTAATTTATCAATATTGTAATCGAATAAATCAAAATAATCTTTGATATTGTCGAATGCTCCAACAGAAGTGCCAAGTATTAAGGTTTTAGCACCGGTTTGTTTTGAAACAACATCCGACGAAGAAGTAGTAAAATAGGGCGATGAAATTATTACTTTAATAGCGTTGCTTTTTACTTCAGAAATTATTTTTACAAGCTGTGACGGAGTCGGTGGAATGCCTGGTTTGGGTTCCATGAAATCAACAATTATTAATCCGAATCGCTGTTCAAAATAGCACCATTCGTTGTGATAAGCGATAATCTTTACACCTTTATATGGAGCCATTTTTATTGTCCACTCTTTCAACTTCATATCAATTTTAGCATTAAAGGCATTTAGATTCGCTTCAAAATATGCTTTATTTTCAGTAGAAATTTTTTCAAGGCCATCACAAATATTCTTAGCAATTTGTTTCCCGTTAACCGGATCTAACCAATAGTGTGGATTTCCATAGATATGAATATCACCTTCACCTCTATTGATGCTTGAAGGCACTTGTAACAAGGTAACACCAACAGAAGCATCCACATAACCATTACTTCCCTTTTGAATTTTCGGATTACGTGAACTTAAAAGAAGTTGTGGCGACCAGCCTGTTTCCAAATCTAATCCAACAGTAACAAACATATCTGCTTTAGAAAGTTTGATAATATAGCTTGGTTTTGGATCAACAAAATGAGGATTTTGATAACCTGTGGCAATTGAAGAAACATCTACTTTATCATTGCCAATAAACTCAGTAATACTCTTTAAATCAGCGGTTGTAGTAACCACAGTTATTTTAGTTGCATTGACAACCGAAGATCCGATAAAAGCGAGAACGATGAATACAAATTTTAGTCTCATTTTTCTATGTTTTTAAGAATTAATATTGATGCGCTCCATGTGTTCCGATAACAAAAATCCAGCGAAGCAGGATCTGGTTCTGTTCTTTTTCCATATTGCTTGTGGTTGTTTTCCCTTCAATTTCTATTTTCTGAAATTCGGTGGCATACCATCCAACGGTTGCCGAATAAGCGTTCTCTACAGTTTTAGCGGAATATGGTTTGTTTGAATAACTATACATTCCGGTAAAAAATAAACGCTTTGAGAATTGAAAATTAATGAATGAATACATTCCAAAAGAATTAACAACGGTATCCTTTGAAATGTTTGCGTTGCTGAAATATGCTTCCGACTGCCAGGTAAAAGATTTGTAGGTATTGAACTGAACAGGCTTCCATTTATAAGTAATATCCAGGGCAGCTATGTTGGTCCTTAAATTATAAAAGTTAGCGCCTGTAAGACCTGATAATCCTAACTCCAGGGTAGCATTCGCAGACAGGTCGAAAAAGTTTTTTAAATGTGCCAGTTCAAAATAGGTGTTTCCCACACTTCTCGAAAAACTCGGATTATCAATTGGTCCATCGGTAAATTGTACCACCAGTTCCTGATAAAAAAGAGAATTTGGAATAAGCCAGCTTAAAGAAACTCCTTCATCATTTATTCCATCCCCAAAATAATTTACATAAGCATCTGGCAAACTTATAAATGGCAATGCATGTGGATGCACGGGGTTAATCCTTCCAAGGGCGCTTCTGAACTTCCCGACTTTTAACTGCAAATGGACAGGTAAAGAAAGTGTAGTGAGATAACCTTCCTCCAGATCCTCACTGAACTTGCCCGTTACAGGGTCCTTCCCCAATGTAAAAAAGAAATCCGCTCTGGCATAAGGATCCACAACAGATTGGAGGGAAAGTTCAGCTTCATTGATTCCGGCATTAAAGTTTCTTTTAACATTATTCCTGTATGAAGCCTGAAAGTCGCCAATTACACTGATATCAGGAAGCGTCGAGGGAGCGGTTCTCACTTGAACAGGCTGAGGAGATGGCTCAGAATTTTTCATTTGTTGTTCAACCTGTTTTAATAAAGCCGAATCGGTCCTGGCAATGGTATCATTTTGAGAGTATACATTTGCCGAAAATGATAATAATAATAATAAAGTTATCAGAGCTGCCTTGGTAAAATAATTCATTACCTGGTTTTTTAGATTTTAATAATAAGCTGGAAAATAGAATAAAGCATTTTTAATGAAAAATATTTCATAAAAACTAAGGGATATTATGCACACTGGATAGAAGTACCGGAAGATTTAAAATGTTAAACAAATTTTCAAAATACACCCCAAAGGATGTTAGATTTCAAATTTGTAAACCGGGTGGTGCACGTAATAAATATGAAAATTGCGAGAGATTGGAATAATATGAGCAGTAATAATTATTGCAGTAATTAGTTAAAGGTTTTTCATCATGCAAATCAATATTCCCAAAGTCGGACAAAAAAACAAAGAATTCAAAATTGCAGATACCACATTTCTGATACAGAAAATGAGAAAAATTCTCATTTTCTGCTTTATATAAGAAATGTTGGTGGTGATGCTCAAGCTTAACTACTGATGGCAAGAGAAAAACAAACAATAACAATAAAGAAGTAATATTTTTAAATTTTCTATTCATTAAATTGTCCGTTCTGGTGCGTCAGTTTTCTTTATTAATGGCCCATAATGTTTTTATGGGAAGCGCAAATATATATGATTAAGACCAATAACTTAAGATATTGTTCACTTTTCAGTAATTCGGTCCAATAAAAATCAGAGTATTATAAACATAATATACTGATAACCAATCATTAAGCTCAAAGAGTCTATTAGGCCTCTCCGGGGTGGGGCCACCGTCTTTAATCTCAGAAGTACGTATTTCTACTTTCATAAATTCTGTTAGTCCAAATTTATGAAATTGATTTACCTGTCTATTTATGCGTTACTACTTTTCTTGTGAGATTGAAGCTCTTCGCAGCAAGNNAATGCGCTCGCGGGGATTCAAGAAAAACCAGGGACCATGTATAGATTAGTCTTGAATAATTAATGGTTCAGGTGCCACATAGCTTTCATTAAGCAATGGACAAAGGCATTATTAAAGTCTTTGTTAATAA
>PLLX01000225.1 GCA_003141415.1 Bacteroidales bacterium | reverse complement strand
GGAAAATGGCGCTGGGACAACAACGGAAATATCGCCAAAGTTGCAGACAATAGTGCTGCTATGACCGCTGCCACGCCGGCAACTATAGATATTAACTATATTCTGACTGAACGTTCGCGCGAATATTATGGCGAAGGTTATCGCTGGTTCGATTTGGTACGTACGCAAACATGGGCAACCGTCGCTGGTTCTTACACAATTTGCGGAACAGCATATGGAGACCATACGCCGGTTACGGTAACGCGTACCATTCAACCATATCTCTATCTGCGTCCCATTCCGGATGCCCAGATCCAGGGTATGGAAATGAGCGACGCAGATAAAGCTGCCTATCAAAACCCGGGTTACTAATTGATGAAAATATAAATTAATAAATCATGAACAAAAGGAGTTGTACATAATTACAACTCCTTTTTTACACCGGAAATTTTTGTGATTCAATATAATTGTCAATCTAAAAAAAATACTATTAAACAGTAGGAGTAATTATATGGAACTGGCTTTTAAAGTTAAAGATCCCGATTTTAAGTTAAGTCCTTTTACAGGAATGACTAAGAAACATTATATTGAATTGGCAAAGTATCTGTTGGAAAGATCGTTGAAACATGTCGATTCAATTGAAACGCCATTAACATTTCCAACTGTACCGGGTAAGACATATCCTCACCCTGATGCACCGGATTGGAGGTACCGTTCAGTAGAATTTGAATCACTTGAACGGACTTTTACGCTGGCAGGTCCACTGATTCATATCGATCCTGAAATTACAATCAATAATCTCAGGTTAAGAGACTATTATAGCCTTCAATTTTATAATACTTTTACTCTCGGGCATCAAAACTCTCTCCCTTTACCTGAGGATCTTCCCGACTCAAATTATCAATTCACCTGTGAGCTTGGAGGATTATGTAAAACTTTATTGCTAATTCCCGATACGATTTGGACACAATATACCCAACAACAAAAAGATGATATGGCCAAAACCATGTCAAAATGGGCACACCACCGCACAACCCAAAATAATTGGCGAATTTTTAATATTGTTGCACTTTCATTTCTTAAGAAATATGGATATCAAATTGATGACGATTTGTTAAAAAGTCATCTTTTATGGATCTTATCTTATCATTCCGGAGATGGGTGGTATCTGGAACAAACCTATAATTACTACTCAATTAGTTTGTTTATTGTTTATACATCTATTTGGAACAGAGCATTTGGTGATGAATATTATCCCGAAATTGCCCAGGTAATTGAAAGATCCGCACAAAAATTAATGGGTTTCATAACAAAATTTTTTGCCAGGGACGGATATCTTAATATGTGGTCTAGAAGTATCTGTTACCGGACGTGGATTTCAGGTGCTTTCCCTGTTGCATTCATGCTTAAAGATAAATCATTGCTTGACCCAGGTTGGGCCAGACGACTTTGCTCAGGTTCTCTATTGCAGTTTGTCACTAAACCTGAATTCTATTATAATAATATCCCCAGTCTTGGATTTTATGGACAAAAAGAATATATGGTGCAAAATTACAGCTGTTCCGGAAGTCCGTTCCTGATGTTTTTGCCATTTATAAACCTTGCTTTACCAGACGATTCACCTTTTTGGACTGCCAAAGAAAATGATGGAATTTGGGAAAATCTGGGAAATAATTCAATCAAAACCGTATTGGAAAGTCCCGGACTGGTCCTGGTTAATCATGGCAAAACAGGAACATCAGAAATTATACAGGGAAAAGTCTACTACGATGATCCAAATTATTCCAAACTTGTATATAATACGCATTTTCCATGGGAAGATCAAAATCCTCTGGGAGGAACAGCTATGGAATATAGTTATCGTAGCCTGGATCCCCGTGATGTGAGAGGGGATGATGTTAACTTTTATCTGACCGGACTGGCAGTTGAAAATGATCCTGATAGAAACCATAAGTATACTTTCGCGCAAAGCATGTTATTTAACGGCGTACAGGATGGGGTGTTATACCGGCAGGCAATTATGAGAAGACCTCCCAATAACGGATTAGGTTACATTATCGATCTTGCTGACATAACCATTCCAGGGGGGATCATCAGAGTCGATCGCTCTCGCCTGGCTTTCGAATACGAAATCACTCTCGGGCATTTCGGAATGCCTCATATTGGTGGGCAAAAAGCTGAAATCTACCAATTTGAAGATGAAACAAAAAAGGTAATCACAGCATCGATATCCGGAAGGCAAATTGCATTGATTTCATACTGTGGATGGGACAAATTGGATAGTTTGGTTCATTCAAACAGAAATGCCGAAGCTGATCAAAGCACGGTAATTTATGCCTATAAGAAACGAATGCAGAAAAATCCTCCAATGGAACTGATGATTACTGTGATGTTGCATAAAATGGATGATAACGAATGGACAGAAGAAGAATTATCCCCTATTAAGGAAATAAGAATTATAGATATAACGCCCAACTATTCAGCTCTGGGAGCATTTATAGTGTTATCTGATGGTGAAAAATATGGAATCGATTTTAAAGATATCGATGGGAAACGTATGTGTTAATTTATGTCGTTTTTGTTAGTTGGTTATGAAGGGCGAAGCCGGTAGGCCTTCCTTATTTTTAAGGTTTGCGCCTGCCGGATTCTCGTCCCAGGCATAACGAACAGCTGTTGGATTTGTCACACTTGCGCTCCACACCCTTACTTTATTCCTGGATAGAACCACTGCAAAGTTGCAAACATTCTGATTTCTATTTTATTCCTTGTGTCCCTGGATTATAATTGATTTTTCTATTAGCCCATTCAATAAAATATTTCATATTCGGTGCATCTGTATGTCCTCCATCGTGCTGACGCCAGGCAAGCTCTCCGTCAAGCATGCTTGTATTATATGGAGGCATTATTTCTGTTTTGTAATCATTTGAAACGCCGATATCTTTTACCCCCAGTAGTTTAAACACTGATCCGGTAGCAACTGTTGCCATATAGCTTCCCTTCTGGTCAAGCCATTTTGCATCGCCCTTTTCAGGTATTCCATAGCTGATGAAAGTAAGCCTTGGTGCACACATCGCAATAAGGCAATGAGAATCAACATGCATCTGGTCTGCATTTCCAACTCCGGAAACTGATTCAGCAGCGCCATATTTCAAATAATTACCAGCCATCCAGTGATATTCACCGGTACCTGTGAGGCTCTCCACAGCTTCACCAAAATTGCGGCGATTAAGTGTGGCTCCTCCTTTCCCTGATGAACCAATCAATGCCAAAGCAAAGCGATCCTCAAAAGCAAGCGTAACAAGTGCTGCTTTACCATAACGTGAGACACCCTCAATGCCAACATGCTTTGCATCAACAGCAGTATCTGTTTCAAGGTAATCAAGTCCGCGTGCAGCACCCCATGCCCAGGCCCTCAGTGAACCCCAATCATCGGGTTTACGGGGCTGACCTTTATTCACCAGTCCGATAATACCTTTTGTTAAACCGGCTCCATTGTCGGCCTGGATACTTGAAGGATCTATCACAGCATATCCCCAGCCTGCCGTAAGAAGCTGCTGTGTTTTTGGTTGAGCGGGAGAGGGCAGATTTGCCATCCCAAACATCATTAGCACGGGTACTGATCCCTTAGCATTTACCGGTACGACAAGGACCATCGAAATATTTACATCAATAAAAGGGTATTCTGAATTATCGACATGCCCTGTGAGCTTTTTGGCGATTACAGGAATGAAACCAACCATCTCTCTCTCCGATATAACTACTGTCCATTTAACGGCAGGAATCTTTTTTGGCAATTTGCCGTAACATTCTTTTTCCATATCTTCCACAATCTCCGGACGGCGTTCTTTCCACCAGATATCAGGTGTCGTCACTTTCTTACCATTTTTCAGTGTCAATAAATCAGGCAGATTGGGAAATGGATTTGCGAGGGACTCATCATAATTCGCATGGTTAGGTGCAGACTCATTACCACTTGGCCCGGGTCGAAGGCTTTTAATCCCAAGCTGATCCGTCATATTCTGATGGTCCTGCTCGTCTATGAACTTAACAGGAGGAGGGTATTGTCCCGATGAGCCTGTCGGATTCTGGGCAACAATCCGGCCGGGTAATAGAATAAATAATATGAGAAGCGTTTTTTTCATGTTTGTAATTTAATATGATTAATTCTATTTATCAGGAATAGCCTCAAAAGGTGAAGCAGGCAATCCTTCAAGATTATACAAATTGGCACCTTCAGGATTATCAGCCCATGCATATCGCACGTATACGGGGTTTTTAACTTCATTACTCCATACGACCACATGATTGTTTTGAATTCTGGCCTCAGCCCAGATAAACTTTTTATCCGCTCCGGCAATAGCAAAATAGTATAAATCACCACCTCCTTTTACCAACAGGCCCCTGCCAATGTGGTCAAATTCGATTTTAATACTGTCAGCTTCTTTAACAGATGATTTATAAACAGGACCTGAGCAGATAATTTTTTCATTGCCATAGGCTAGTTTCCTGGCCGCCAGTGCTAAGCGTTCGCCAACAACCTTTTTCTCAAGAGGATGTATGTCATTCCATTCACCTGCATCAATCGTAACCGCCATTGCCGTATTTGGGACAGTTAAAGATTTAAGCTGACCGAATCTTAACTCGGCCCACTGACTCTCGGATGGCAGATACTGGACTTCCATAAAATTTGGTAACTGGACAAATAGAAACGGCAGAGTTCCCTGCTGCCATTTATTCCGCCAATCGCTGATAAGCGCAGGAAGGAGTTGCTGATATTGCTGAGGCTTACTTGTATTTGCTTCACCCTGATACCATAAAATACCTTTTATCCGGTAGTTTATTAATGGTGCAACCATAGTATTATAGAGTCCCGTTGGCTCATTCTGCATCGAGATTACCGAAGAACCTGTTCCTAATCCGGGAGTAACAGGTCTGAACACCTGACCAACCTTGTATAGCCATTCACCACGCAAGTCAATGCTGTCTCGGCCTGCAACAAGACAATAAGGTTTGTCGGGTACAAATCCTCCTTTTCCGGTATTGTTTGTAACCCTGATCACAATAATATTTTTACCTGGTTTCAGTAAACCGGCTGGCAGGTAATACCTCCTTGGAGGATACTGATATGCAATTGATCCCGAAGAAACTCCGTTCACATAGACATTGTCTGCATCTACTATGCGTCCAAGCAATAGTTTTGCAGGCTTTCCGGTCATTGATTCCGGCACACTGATCTCTTTTCTGAACCACACGATCCCGTTCAGTCCTCTTACACCCTGGTCATCCCAGTATCCCGGGAGCCAGTATTTATGCCATCCTTCAGCCACATAGTTAATATCATACCATGGAATCGGGCCACTTATGCCTTTATCCATTGGTCTGGAATTGGCAGGAGGATTCTGTCCTGCAACGGATCTCCTTCTGGTTGATCTGAGAATTGGATTCAGATAAGCTGTATCCCTTAATTTCTCAACCCTTGATTTCAGCTCGGGAAACTCTATTAATCCTTCCTCGCTTGTCCATGATTCTATAGGGGTTCCCCCGACACTTGAATTTATGATCCCAATGGGCACCTTATATTCCTTGAATATGCTGCGGGCAAAGAAAAATGTTGCAGCTCCAAAACCCAGAACATTCTCAGGAGATGCTGATATCCATTTCCCCCCAGGCAGATCCTTGTGAATTGATATAACATCCGATGCAGTTGGGATAAAGAAGTTTCTTATTTCCGGAAAATTTGCACCGGCTATATCTTCAGGATATTTTTCCTTCACTCTTTCCATGTTCAGAACCATATTGGACTGACCAGAACAGAACCATACATCGCCTAATAAGATGTCATTTACAGTGATAGTATTGTTTCCTTTCACCTTCATGGAATAGGGTCCACCTGCCTTCATAGGTGGTAAACTGATTTTCCAGTTTCCATCAGAATCCGTTACGGTACTAACTGTTTTTTTATTGAATTTGACCTGTACCTTCTCCCCCGGAGAGGCCCATCCCCAGATTATTAATTTAGTATCTCTCTGCAGCACCATGCCATCACTTAGGAGTACAGGAAGTTTTACATTCGCCTGAACAAGAATAGGTAGCATGAAAAGTATTAGGCAGGTTATCAAAACATGGTTGATCGACTTCTTCATTTCACTCGTAATTGTACAGTTCAAATCTTAGAATTGAATAATCATCTGAGAAAATTCGAATATGTCTTCCCTGATGTATCTGGTCGCCATAAAAATTTCATCTGTCTGGGGACCTTTTCCAAAAACTTCTTCCCAGGTACCTGATTTTTTAAATCCGTTTTTCCCCCACGTTTCATTGAATTCTGGTACCAGATTTTCTTTATTTTTCACGAGATACTGCATTAATTCAACCGGTACATTTTCCTGAAATTTTTCATTTGCCAGCGAGCTGTAATCTTTGGCCGTGGGCAACATGCCAATTTCATTCTCAGTCTGGATCATTATTACTGTATGGTCAATCCGGTCAGTCATTTTAATATGTCTCATTAATTCCTGATAAGCCTTCAGATCAGCCTGTAAATTATTTTCACTAAAGGGAGTCAGGATCTCATGGCTGATTCCCTTGTCATCTTTTATCCGCGGAAATCTTTCCTCATTTTTTTTAACCCAGGATGGAG
>PLLX01000109.1 GCA_003141415.1 Bacteroidales bacterium | reverse complement strand
CAGTGTTTTGAATTTGAAAACAGCTTCAGATACAGAATTGATCTGGCAAATGAATGGAAGAAATTCTCAGGGCTTCCGTTTGTTTTCGCATGTTGGACATCCAATAAACAACTTGATAACGTGTTTATTAAAGAATTTAACAATGCTCTGCAAATGGGAGTAAATAATATTGATGCTGTGGTAGATAAATTTGGACAAACTGGAACTATTAACGGTGAAATTCTCAAGAGATACCTTTTGGAAAATATTGATTACAATTTCAATGATGAAAAGAAAACAGCTCTGAAGTTATTTCTTGAATTGATGAGCGAACTTTGAAATTACTCGCCAACTTGCTCCCAAAAAAGGGGTTTGCATCTCAAAGAGTGATTTAGTTAAGTTCTATGTTTTTTCACCCCTAAATCCCCCAAGGGGGACTTTATAAACTGTTTCTTTTCTTAACCCCCCTTTGGGGGGATGGGGGTAAAAAAGATATGAGGGGTTAGCAGGTAATAAAGATAAAAATAGAATTTATTATGGATAATATTGACCTACATAACGATCTTATTATAAGAGATTATCAGGAAGAAGACTATGATGAAATAGTAAAATTCTGGCATTTGACTGACATGGTTAATCCGGAAAGAGGAGTCACCATTGATACAATTAAGAGGACTTTGGAATTAGGAGGAAAACTGCTTGTAATGGAGTCAAAATCTGCAAGACAGATATGCGGCACATCATGGATGACATACGATGGGAGAAGGATATTTCTTCATCATTTTGGAATATTGCCCGAATGCCAGGGCAAAGGGTTTTCAAAAATTCTTTTAAAAGAGTCTCTGCAATTTGTCAAAAAAATTGATTCGCAGGTAAAATTAGAGGTTCATTCCACTAATTTAAAAGCAATTAATCTTTATAAGAAATTCGGATTTAAACATCTGGGGGAATATAATGTTTACATAATAAGGGATGCTTCAAATTTGTAAAAATGTTATTCAAGTTGTCTATTTAATGTTTAACTTTGGGTTTTAATGTGCTTTAAAGAACTATTGACAAACTAAGCAAAAATATCATGGCTAAAACAATCACCTTTAATGAGCTCCGGAAGATAAAAGACCAGTTACCCTCCGGTAGTATGAGACACATTGCAGAAAAACTGGATTTGAATGAAGAGACCGTCAGAAACTACTTTGGAGGGAGAAACTTTGACAAGGGCCAAAGTGTTGGAATTCATTTTGAACAGGGACCTGATGGAGGTATTGTTACAATAGATGATACAACTATACTTGATCTTGCACAGAAAATGATTAATTATTAATTCATTTCCCGAGAGCCTGTTCAAAAGCAAAAGGCTCTGTCTTTTGCTTTTTTATTAATTATGAACCTAACCGGATTAATAGAATCTGCGGAAAAACAGTATAAACAGATCCTTGAAGAATTTTTCATTTCTGTCTATAATGAAAAATCCCTCTCTTCTCATGGAATAGATCATCACAGGCGAGTATGGAACTATTCAAAGAAGTTACTTAAACTGATTCCTTTAAAGAATACAATTCATATTTCACGACTCCTATCTGCACTGATAATTGCATGCTACCTGCATGATATCGGTATGACCGTTGATCCCGGTGTAAAACACGGAAAACACAGCAAGAATTTATGTATCCGGTTTCTGATCCAAAATAATCTGCCGCAAATTGATTACCTTGATGTTCTGGAAGCTATTGAAAATCATGATAATAAAGATTATACAGGCGATAGATCCATGAACGATCTGCTGACAATTCTTTCAGTTTCTGATGATCTTGATGCTCTGGGATTTACCGGGATATTCAGGTACTCAGAAATTTATCTGACCAGGGGAATCACTCCTGAAAACATCGGTTATCTGATCAGGGAAAATGCTAAAAAAAGGTTTGAAAATTTTGTAATAACTTTAGGTTCAGACAACGAAATAGTTCGGAAACATAGTAAGAGATATAACATCCTAGATAATTTCTTCACCAAATACAATGAGCAGCTTCCCTCCTATCATTTTGGGACATTAAATCCATCTGGTTTTTGCGGGGTGATTGAAATCATTCTTTTTATGATGAATAATAATCTGCAATTAAAGAATTTCTTTATAGAACCAGAGAAATATTCGAGTGATCCGGTGATTCTATGGTATTTTGCTGAACTGGAATCTGAATTGCTCGCAGAGCATACAGTATTGTAGAACGAATTATATTCTAAGATTATATTTGCCTCGGAGAGGTTAAAGAATTTATTACAAATGAATATTTTGTTTATCCCCTTCAGGGAAAACAAAATATTGCAATTAATTATACTCTACAATACCATAACCCCTGCGGGGTATGAATGATTTAAAAATAAAGAAACTGATAATGACTAAAACTAAATCAAAAATATCATATCCCTTCGATCCTGAGGATTTCAGAAAAGAAGGGCATCTCCTTGTTGACACTCTATCAGAGTATCTCAACGAAGCTTTATCCGGAAAGGAAATGCCGGTATTACCATGGAATGATCCTGACCGTCTGGCAGAATATTTTTCATTTGACTCGGCTGGTGGTGAAGAAGAGTCAATAGATGCTTTCATTAAGAGAATTATCGATAATTCAATCCATATACATCATTCTCACTATATTGGCCATCAGGTCACGTCCCCCCTGCCTGTCACAGTGCTTGTACAATTCTGCACTACACTACTTAACAATGGTGCGGCAATTTACGAGATGGGACCGGTAAACATGGCGATGGAAAGAAATGTTATAAAAAAGTTTGGATCACTTATCGGATATAATACCGCATTCGATGGCATTTTTACTCATGGCGGGACAGCAGGTAATCTCACGGCAATGCTGGCAGCACGACAGGTAAAAACCGACTATAATATATGGGAAGATGGGGTCAGGGAATTGGACAGGCCCGGCTATATGATATCCGAGCAGGCTCATTACAGCATAGGAAGAAATGTAAAAATAATGGGGATTGGTGACGAATCTATTGTCAAAGTGCCGGTTGACAGAAATTTCAGGATGAGAACAGACCTGCTTGAGGAGATTAAAACAGCGGCAGAAAAAAAAGGTATCCGGGTTATTTCCGTAGTTGCCAGTTCATGCTCCACGGCAACTGGTTCGTATGATGATCTGAAGGCCATTGCCGATTTCTGTGAAAAGCATGATCTGTGGATGCATGTTGACGGGGCTCATGGCATGGGTGTTCTGTTCTCCGAAAAATACAAGGGTTGTGTAAAGGGCATTGAAAGAGCCGATTCTGTGGTGATTGATTTCCATAAGATGCTTCTCGTACCGGCGCTTAACACACTGGTCATGTTCAGGAATGGCGAAAGATCGTTTGAGACATTCGCTCAGAAAGCATCATATCTATTTCAGAAATCCCAGAAAAATGTATGGTATAATAGTGCAATACGGACCATTGAGTGTACAAAAAGCGCATTGGGAATCATTGCCTATACTGCAATGAAATATTATGGCAACAGTTACTTAAGACAATATATTGATAGCAGGTATGATCTGGCAGACACATTCTCAATGTTGGTAAAATCTGACAGACAGCTCGAGCTTGCAGTAGAACCGGAGAGTAACATTGAATGTTTCAGATTTGCACCTGAAGGATATAGTGATATCAGACTGAATCAAATAAATTCTGAAATCAGGAACAGGATAATTAAAGAGGGTTCTTTTTATATTGTCCAGGCAGAACTTTCAGAAAAAATATGGTTAAGACTTACAATCATTAATCCGGTAACATCGGAGAACGATCTTAAAGACCTTCTGAAAAGAGTTTTAGAGATTGGAGAGGAATTGTCTTGAAGTCTTAAAGTCTTATTGTCATTAAGTCTCTATGTCTCTTACTCTGATTGTTTGACTTTTGTCTTTTGCCTTCAACTCTTAATCAATTCCTTCAGAGTTGTCTTGCTCAGAATGTTATACGTGGTATCGCGTACTTCTTTAAATACCTTTCTTATCTGGCAGGTTGTTTCATCCTTACAGAACTCACAGGGCCGGTAAGAATTTTCTGAAACACAGTACATTAAGGAGATAGTTCCCTCAAAATGCCGAACAACATCAGCTAAGCTTACATCTTCCGGCTTTTTTAATAAGTAATATCCACCTGTTTTTCCAAGATTGCTACCCAGGATACCAATTTTTTTTAAATCAAGAAGTATATTTTCAAGAAAACTCTGTGGTATTTTTTCGACTTCTGCAATTTCCCTGATCTGCATTGGTCTTTTACCATATTCCCGGGCCAGTCTCGTAAGTGCTACAATTGCATACCTTGTCTTTTTTGACAATATCATGTGAAAACCAGATTATTTTTGATAAAGTTAAGTATTAATACTTAACCATTTGTGGTTTTTATGCCAATAATAACCTTCAAAAAGGACATTATATTTGTTCACAAAATCGGTAGACATTATGAGATTTAGACTTTCGCTTTCGTTTTTCCTGCTAATTATAGCAGATTCATTTTCACAATCAACAAATGACATCCTGAACCTTCTAATCTCAAATAAAACTATTAGTCAGTCCCAGGCTGATTCTGTAAGAGCTGAAGCAGCAATAATTCAACAGCAGGCTGATGCATCACACAAGTCATTTTTTGTCACAGCAGCTAGGCAGATGCTTCTTACCGGATACACTCAAATCAGATATCAAACTTTTCAGGAAACAGGAAAACATAATGGCTTCGACATTCACCGTGCCAGAGTTGATTTAAAAGGTTCTATAACTCCATATTTCTCTTACAGATTGCAGGCTGATCTGGTTGATAAACCAAAAATGATTGATGCGTATGGTGAAATAAAATTAGCTGACTATTTTTCAGTTACAGTGGGACAGTTTAAAATTCCTTTTTCAATGGAGAATCTTACATCTTCAAATAAACTTGAAATGATTGACCGCTCTCAGGTAGTTGAGGCGCTGGTCGCACGCAGCAAAGATGTAATAGGAAACCAGAACGGTCGTGATATTGGCATACAGGTTGCCGGAACATTCTTAAAAGTTAAAGATATGCCTGTTATTGAATATCGGTTAGGGGTCTTTAATGGTTCCGGAATAAATGTTGCAGATACTGCCAATAATGAGAAAGATATTACAGGACGCCTGATTTTCACACCTGTGAAAGGATTATCATTTGGGGGAGGATTTTATTCAGGATGGGACAAAGCTATAAAACCTGATGTGGCAGGAAAAAGTCAAACCCGTAACCGGTTTGGGGGCGAAGTAAGCTACGTTGTCAGCCGTTTTTCATTAAAAGGTGAATATATCGCCGGAAAAGATGGCAAGACGAAAAGAGCAGGCTGGTATGCCCAGGCTGGTTATTTTGTAATTCCTCAGAAACTTCAGGTTCTCTGTAAATATGATGTTTACGACCCTAATACCTCAACCGCAAATAATATTTCTACAAACTATGTTTTTGGTGCTAACTATAATTTTAATAGCTGGTCGCGTTTACAGGTATTTTATACTATCCGGCAGGAAGAGGGACCAGCAATAAAAAATAATTTTCTTTCAATCCAATACCAGATTGGTTTCTGATAATTTATACCCTTTAAAATGAAACTGTTAATCAAATCATTTCTTCTTTTTGCTGTCCTCCTTTCTTCAGTGGCAGTTCCTAAATCTTACTGCCAGGAAAAGAGTTCAGGACAGATCAGCATATCTGGTGCATTTGCACTCTATCCGATGGTGATTAGGTGGGCCGATGAATATAGGAAAATAAATCCCGGAGTTCGTTTTGACATTTCTGCAGGAGGTGCAGGTAAGGGCATTTCAGACGCTCTTAACGGTATGGTTGAGATTGGTATGGTATCGCGCGAGATATACCCCGAAGAAGTGAAAAAGGGCGCTTTCCCGATTGCAGTGACAAAAGATGCAGTAGTGGCGGTAGTAAGTGAACTAAATCCTGCGCTTAACGACATTATGACAAGGGGATTAACGAAAGATGCAGCAAATAATATCTGGATAACTGGGAGATATAAAACATGGGCACAGGCATTTGGATCTAAATCGTCATCACCGGTTCATATTTATACAAGATCAGATGCTTGCGGTGCCGCTGAAATGTGGGCAAAATTCTTTAGCAAAAAACAGGAAGATCTGTTAGGTGTCGGTGTATTTGGAGATCCGGGACTGGCACAGGCAGTCAGGAAAGATCCTCTTGGCATTGGATATAATAATATAGGTTATGCCTATGATGCTATAACAAGAAAACAGATCAAAGGTCTGAGAGTGGTTCCCATCGACCTGAACAATAATGGAAAGATTGATAGTGATGAAGATTTTTATACTTCGATGAATGATTTAATCGCTGCTATAGCTTCAGGTAAATATCCTTCACCCCCATCCAGAGAATTATACTTCGTAATGAAGGGCAGTCCTAAAAACAACAAAGTACTGAGTGAATTTATCAGGTGGGTATTAACTGATGGACAAAAATTTGTTAATGAAGCTGGTTATATTTCACTCCCGAAAGAAAAAATTGAATCGGAACAAAAGAAACTACTGTAAAAAATATGCGTCGTCTAAGAGCTGCTAAAGACAAGACTGCCCGGTATATAATGCTGGGCATTGCTATTTTTACTATACTATTTCTTCTTGCTATTGGTTTAAGTTTGTTTTTCAAAGCCTTACCAATAATAAGGGAGAAAAACCTTTGGGTATTACTTACTTCAGCTGACTGGAAACCATTCAAAGGGAAGTTCGGTTTTCTCCCGTTTATACTCAGTACTTTCTACGTATCGCTTATTGCGATTATCATTGCCCTCCCGTTTTCCATTCTTACAAGTATCTATCTCAATTCTTATGCCTCAAAGAGTGTGAAACGTCTTTTTGAACCTGTCGTTGACCTGCTTTCAGGTATTCCTCCGATAATATACGGCGTTTGGGGTACATTAACTATTGTTCCTCTGATAGCCAATAAGATAGCTACAAAATTTGTGGAGTATTCTACCGGTTATACTGTTCTTGCAGGAGGCGTGGTTCTTGCAGTAATGATAATCCCCCTGTTGATAAGTATTATGGTTGAAGTTTTTCGTTCCATTCCAAAAGAAATGACCGATGCTTCTCTTTCAATGGGAGCAACTAAATGGCAGACAGTCAAGAGAGTAATCCTGAGGAAATCAGTATCGGGGATTATAGCCGCAACTGTTCTGGCATTGTCCAGAGCTTTTGGTGAAACAATGGCAGTTTTAATGGTTTGCGGGAATATAACACAAATTCCACATTCAATTTTTGATGCCTGCTATCCGCTCCCTGCATTAATCGCAAATAATTATGGCGAGATGCTATCAATGCCAAATTATGAATCAGCACTCATGTTCTCAGCGTTCCTATTGTTCATTATTGTGGTTTTATTTAACGGACTTTCGAGATTTACTCTGAATCAGATTGAAAGAAGATATCAATTCTGACAATCACTATCAGGATTTAAATTTGATTATGAAACATTTAGAAGAAAAAATATTTAAAGTAATTATGATCTGTGCGGCAATGATCATCCTTGGTGTTCTTGTATACATAATTGCCACTGTTTTTTACAGAGGGTTGCCTTCGCTTACTCTGGACATGATAACAAAACTTCCAGGTGGAGGATTTTATCTTGGAAAGGAAGGCGGAGTACTGAATGCAATTGTCGGTTCCTTATATATCATTATTGGATCACTTGCAATAAGTATCCTTATTAGCGTCCCCCTTGTAATGTATATTAATTTTTATCTGCCTGCAAAGTCAATTTTCTCCTCCCTCATTCGATTTTCACTGGACATTCTTTTCGGAATACCATCAATTGTCTATGGAGCCTTCGGTTTTGCTCTTATGATCTTCCTTGGAGTGAGGGCATCATTATTAGGAGGAATACTGACAGTTGCAATGCTCATAATGCCTATTATGATGCGATCTTTTGATGAAATAACCAGGCTTTTATCGCACGAGCTGCCAGACGCTCTATTATCATTGGGTGCAACAAAATATGAAATGGTTAAAGTCATAATGAAACAACTTATGCCTGGATTAGTTACGGCCATCTTGCTTGCTATCGGCAGAGGGATCGGAGATGCAGCAACAGTTTTGTTTACTGCAGGATATACTGACAATATTCCAGCTTCGCTAAATCAACCGGCTGCAACCTTGCCTCTTTCGATTTTCTTTCAGCTTGGTAGCCCTGTCGAAGAAGTTCAGAACCGTGCCTATGCTTCAGCAATAATCCTTACTGTTATTATCCTGATTCTGAGTTTTTCAGCACGGTATTTTAGTTCCAGATTCTCTAAAAACAAGATATGATCTCAACAAACCAGCATCTGACAAGCAGTACCACAAATTCATTTATCGGAATGAACGAAGCGATCACTTTAAAAAAACTGATTACTAATCAGTCGATAAAAATTGAAAACCTTGATGTATACATTGAGGATCAGCATATTCTAAAGGATATCAACCTGACAATTCCTGAAAAAAGCATAACATGTATCATCGGACCTTCAGGATGCGGTAAGTCAACCTTTCTGAAAACACTGAACAGGATGCATGATGAATCACCTGAGGTTAAGATCAGCGGTAAAGTATTTGTCGACGATGAAAATATTTATGGCCCGCACGTGAATGTAATTGATACACGGAAAAAAATGGGATTGCTGGCTCAGCGGCCATGTCCCCTTCCAATGTCGATATTTGAAAATGTTGCATATGGCCCGCGGATACATGGGATAAAGAGAAGAAAAGCAGTCAATCAGACAGTAATCCAATATCTGCAGTATGTTGGTCTGTGGGATGAAGTCAGGGATCGAGTTCGTACATCTGCTACCCGATTATCTATCGGACAGCAACAACGTTTGTGTCTTGCAAGAGGACTGGCAATAGAGCCAGAGTATATTCTGGGAGATGAGGCTACTTCTGCTTTGGATCCCCTTTCTACGAAAAAAATTGAAGAACTTTTTGTAAAACTTAAAGAAAAATATACAATTATTCTTGTAACTCATACACTGAGACAGGCTAAACGAATCGCCGATCATATAATATTTATGTATATGGGAAAAATAATTGAAGCCGGCCCGACCGAAGAGTTCTTTAATAATCCAAAAAAACAATTAACAAAGGATTATCTTTCAGGTAGTTTCAGTTAATCAATTTGACCAGATCATTATTAAAAAACAGCTAATACTAAAAAATGATATGCAACTACAAAAATTAAGAAATCTACTTTCAGGACATTCTATAGAGGATCAGATAATGAAGCTGCAATCGTTGTTCCCTGATAAAATTATATTTACTACCAGTTTGGGAATTGAAGATCAGATCATAACACATAAAATATTCAAAAACAACCTGAAAATTAAAGTTGCAACGCTCGACACAGGGAGACTATTTCCTCAGACATACGATGTTCTCTCCAACACAATAATCAGATATAACAAAACAATTGACGTCTGTTTTCCTGAATATGAAGCTGTTGAAAAAATGATGACTGAAAAAGGACCATTTAGTTTTTATAAGTCGGTAGAAAACAGGAAAGAGTGCTGCAAGCTTAGAAAAGTTGTTCCATTAAACAGGGCACTTGCTGGTATGAAGTGCTGGATATCAGGGATCAGGGCCGATCAGTCTGATGACCGTAACCAGATGGATTGGCTCGAATATGATGAGGTTAAAAAACTTTTTAAATTTTATCCTCTTTTTAACTGGTCATTTAATGAGGTAAAGAACTTTATAAAAGAGAATAATGTCCCCTATAATTCACTTCACGACAAAGGATATGTCAGCATCGGATGTGAACCATGTACCAGGGCAGTAAAACCGGGTGAGAATTTTCGCTCCGGCAGATGGTGGTGGGAGAACGATGGACCTAAAGAGTGCGGGTTGCATATTAAGTAAAAAGGCAAAAGAAAAAAGAAAAAAAAGTAATGCTATGAAGAATATAAACGATGAGCATCTCAAAGAACTTGAAGCTGAAGCAATCTTTGTGATGCGGGAGGTCTCTGCCCAGTTTGAGAACAAAGTATTACTGTTTTCAGGCGGAAAGGATTCAATTGTGCTTGTATACCTTGCAAGGAAAGCATTCTGGCCTGCCAGGATACCATTCAGCCTGATGCATATTGATACCGGGCATAATTTTGAAGAGACTTTAAAGTTTCGTGATGACCTTGCCATAGAATTCGGGACAGAACTTATTGTCAGATATGTGCAGAGTTCAATAGATAATGGAAGAGTGGTTGAGGAACAAGGCGTTAATGCCAGCCGGAACAAGGCTCAATCAATTACCCTCCTTGACGCCATCGAGGAACTTAAAATCGATGTGGCAATAGGTGGCGGCCGGCGTGATGAGGAGAAAGCCCGCGCCAAAGAGAGATTTTTCTCACACAGAAATGAATTCGGTCAATGGGACCCTAAAAACCAGCGTCCGGAATTATGGAACATTTTTAACGGCCGGAAACATTCAGGCGAACATTTCAGGGTATTCCCGATAAGCAATTGGACGGAACTCGATGTCTGGCAATATATTCTGAATGAAAACATTAAACTTCCTGAATTATACTATACCCATAAACGAAAGGTATTCAGCCGTAATGGAGTTTATCTTGCATGGGCTCCATTCATGCAGCTAAAACCAAATGAAAAGGTATTTGAGACTGATGTTCGTTGCCGGACAATAGGAGATATTACCTGTACAGGGGTAACCCTCTCGAAGGCTGAATCACTAGAAGAAATAATATCAGAGATAGCAGCTACCAGGGTCACTGAAAGAGGTGGAAGATATGACGATAAACGATCAGAAGCTGCGATGGAAGATCGGAAGAAAGAGGGTTATTTCTGATAATGTTAGTGGCTAGTGGTTAGTGATCAGGGAATTAGGAATTGGAAATTACGAATTACAGAATTGATGAAAATAAACGGAAAGGGTAAAAATAAAAGTCTGCTACGGTTCACAACGGCGGGTAGTGTTGATGACGGTAAGAGCACTCTTATCGGGAGGCTTCTTTATGATAGTAAATCCATATTTGAAGACCAGATGGAACATATAGTCCAATCGGGGAAACGACTGGGCAGAGAAGAACTGGATCTATCGCTGCTTACTGACGGATTAAGAGCTGAACGTGAACAGGGAATAACAATTGATGTGGCATACAGGTACTTTGCAACACCACAAAGAAAATTTATAATTGCCGACACACCCGGACATATCCAGTATACACGGAATATGGTAACTGGTGCAAGCACAGCCGATCTAGCAGTAATTCTTATAGATGCACGTAAAGGTGTCCTTGAGCAGACTATCAGGCATTCTTATATAGCATCTTTGCTGGATATTCGCCACATAATATTCTGTATTAATAAGATGGACATGGTTAACTGGGCGGAGTCAGTTTTCACCAAAATAAAAGATGAACTTACTTTACTCACTGTTAAACTTAATATCACCAATGCACATTTTATTCCTATCAGTGCAAAACATGGTGATAATGTGGTTGACCAGTCTTCCAAAATGAATTGGTATACTGGGAAAACTTTTCTGAACCTGATTGAAACAATTGAGATAAGAAAAAACAAGAATCCTGATAACAAACGCTTCCCTGTGCAGACAATTATACGTCCTCACACTACAGAATTCCATGATTACAGAGGCTATGCCGGGCGTGTTGCCGGAGGTGTTTTCAGACCAGGAGAGGAAGTAACCGTTTTACCATCACTGCGAAAATCTAAAATTAAAAGCATTGATATTTTAGGTAAGGCTCTTTCAGAGACTATTTCAGGAGATTCAGTTACAATATCTTTGGAGGACGAGATTGATATCAGTCGTGGTGATATGCTGGTTTCAACCGATGACTTGCCGGTCATCAGTCAGGATATAAACCTGATGATTTGCTGGTTCAATGAACGTCCGATGAAGGTTGGCGGAAGGTATCTTATTCGGATTAACAGCAATGAAGCAGGATGTATAGTGAAATCAGTCAATTACAGGATGAATATCAACACTCTGGAAAATGATTTTGAAAACAGATCAATAAACATGAACGATATAGCATATATCACCATAAAGACTTCAAAACCAGTCTTTTTTGACAGCTATAAGAAAAATAATATTACCGGAAGTATGATCTTTATTGACGAAGGCACAAACGAAACTGTTGCCGGGGGAATGATAATATAAGTCTTGAGGTCTTGAGGTCTTGAAATTCTTGTTTTTCTTTGCGAACTTTGTGCCTTCTTTGTGCACTTTGCGGTTAAAGGATTTTAATTTCCTTGATTGAGAAAATATAATTTCTATCATTTCTTTATAATTTAAAAAAGAATAGATTTGACGCCACATGCTTAAGCAAACGTAAAAATCTATGACTTCCGGTATTACAGGGAAAAAAGAAACATTGTTTTTTGCACCGGGATGCGCTTTAATGATTTATAAGCCCGCTCTGGGAAAAAAAATTCATCAACTTCTCAATGAAAATTTAGGAGAAATGGATATGCTTATGACCTGTTGTCAGCATAAACCAGATCTTCCCGAAAATTCAAAAGTAATTAATGTCTGCCCGGGATGTGATAAGCGTTTTGGAAAGGATTACAAAGGTGTTTCTACAATTTCTTTGTGGGAGATTATAAACGAAAACAGCTTCCTGGACTACCCTGATTATAAAGGAAGGAGCATGACAATAATTGATGCCTGTCCAACCCATGAGGAAGATAGAGTTCCTAATTCGATCAGGGACCTTTTGTTAAAAATGAATATCAGGTTAGTGGAACCTAAAAATACCAGAAGAGAAAGTACTTGTTGCGGTGATGTTTATTACGGGTCAATGCCTACAGCTAAAGTGAAAGACCTAATGACAGAAAAAGCACTTGAAATGCCTGTTAATGAGATTGTTGTACATTGTGTATCCTGTATTATGGCTGTTCTTAATGGAGGTAAAAATCCACAATACGTTGCAGATCTGTTATTTAATGAAGAAACACTCCCAGAATCTTTTGATCTGGATAAGTGGCATAAAGAACTGGCTGATTACATTGATGAACACTAAAATCGTAAAAAAGAGCCATTCATTAAACTAATTTGAATAATCTTATATTTTCATCCGTTAAAAAATATTGTTTCCTTTGTAAAACAATTTGAAAAGGAATCTATTATACAGTAGATGAAAAAGGCTATTTCCATTTCACTTACATTCTTAATGTTAACAGCAATGTTGCATCTTTCTGTCGCTACTCATTATTGCGGTGGGAAGATTGCTGCGTCAAAGATTTCTCTAACTGGAAAGCTGGCAACCTGCGGAATGAATGATGATGAAAAAAATTTGCCTCAGACTAGTTCGCATTATACAACGCACTGCTGTGACAATGTTATGGCCAGTTATGGGATAAACAGTATTTATTTCCCTTCATTTTCATCATTTCCTGAATCGTACCAATTACATTTTCAGGTTTTTAACCCACTTATTGGCTTTAATCTGAACTCTTTTGCTTCCTTAGAAACAATATATACAAGTGTGAGTCCACCAGATATATCAGTGTCCAACAATGTGGATCTATCTGACATTTGTGTCTTCCGTATCTGATCAATTCCCTCCTTATCATTTTACAAATGGACAATTATGCCGTTTGTAACAGTTGAACTATTTCAACATTTCAGCCAGTAATAGCTTATTAAATTTTAAAGATTGAAAATCATACTTTCATGTTCAACCGACTAGTAAAATATTTTCTCGAAAACCGGCTTATCACATTTATTTTCCTGATTGCTTTTGTTGTGATAGGTCTGGTTACAATGCCGTTCAATCTGAATACCGGATTTTTACCTCGCAGCCCTGTACCGGTAGATGCAATACCAGATATCGGAGAAAATCAGCAGATTGTGGCAACCGAATGGATGGGTCGTTCCCCAAAAGATATCCAGGATCAGATATCCTATCCGTTAACCACAGCACTGCTTGGTATACCGGGTGTTCAGACAATCAGGAGTACCTCTATGTTCGGAATGTCATTTATCTATATAATCTTTAAGGACAATATTGAGTTTTACTGGAGCCGTTCAAGAATTTTGGAAAAACTCAATTCCCTGCCTGCCGGAACATTACCGTCTGGGGTTCAACCTGCACTTGGACCTGATGCAACAGCATTGGGACAGATATTCTGGTATACTCTGGAGGGACATGATCCGAAAACCGGAAAACCAAATGGCGGCTGGGATCCGTCAGAACTTAAAACTATCCAGGATTTTTATGTAAAATACAGTCTTTCAACCGCTGAGGGTGTCTCTGAAGTTGCTTCTGTGGGTGGATTTGTCAAAGAATATCAGGTCGATCTGAATCCTGATGCTCTGAAGGCTTACAATGTTTCAGTCATGGATGTGATGAATGCCGTGAAAAACAGCAATCTGGATATCGGCGCTGAAACAATTGAGCTGAATAATGTGGAATATATAATTCGGGGATTAGGATATGTAAAAAGTCTGAACGATCTGGAAATTTCAGTTGTCGCAGTCAGAAATAACGTCCCTGTCAGAATTAAGGATGTTGCTCGTGTAAATTTTGGTCCTGCCACACGGCGCGGTGGACTGGATAAAGCAGGTTCAGAGGCTGTCGGTGCAGTTGTTGTGGCACGATATGGTTCAAATCCGATGGAGGTAATTAACAATGTCAAAGAAAAGATAAAGGAAATTGAATCAGGATTACCACAGAAGACTTTGCCTGATGGTACTGTTTCAAAAGTAACGGTAGTGCCATTTTATGACAGGACAGGTTTGATAAAAGAGACGATTGGAACTCTTCAGTCTGCTCTTTCTCACGAGATTCTGATCAGTATAATTGTAATAATTGTACTGGTTATGAACCTGCGAGCTTCACTTATTGTCGCCGGATTATTGCCAATAGGTGTTTTAATGACGTTTATCCTGATGAGGCTTTTCGGGGTAGAGGCAAATATTGTAGCATTATCAGGAATTGCAATTGCTATCGGGGTAATGGTGGATATTGGCATTGTGGATGTGGAGAATATTCTCCGCCATCTTGAGATGCCTGAAAACCATGGAATACATGGTAAAAAACTGATGAACGTAATTTACCAGGCAACTACCGAAGTAAGAGCTGCTGTTGTCACTTCAATTGCCACAACAATAGTCAGTTTTCTACCGGTATTTGCCATGCAGGCGCAGGAAGGAAAACTCTTTCATCCTCTTGCCTTTACAAAAACATTTGCCCTGCTTTCGGCATTTATTCTTGGGATAGTTGTCCTGCCTACACTCGTACATATTTTCTTCAACATCTCTTTCGACAGGAAGAAAATAAAGAAAATTTGGAATGGTTGTCTGATTGCATTGGGTTTGATTTTTGCTATTTTCTGGCAGATACTGCCAGCACTGGCAATTACTGCTGTAGGAATAAACAATCTTCTGGATTTCAGATGGTCTGAAAATAGGAAAGAATTTCCAAACTATATTAATATAGCTATTACGGTTATTTTTGCTACCTGGTACCTTTCGATAGAATGGCTTCCACTTGGGGCACATAACAGCGAGATTGTCAATTTCCTTTTTGTAGCAGGGATCATAACAGTGATTCTGCTTCTTCTTATAACGATGGTACATTTTTATGAGAATATCATTCGCTGGGCCCTAATGAATAAATGGAAATTCCTTATTATCCCTGCTTTAACTATAGTTTCCGGTTTGCTGATATGGCGTGGAACGGGTAAGGAATTTATGCCGTCACTTAATGAGGGCTCATTTCTACTAATGCCTACCAGTATGCCACACTCGAGTATTGAAAAGAATCTGGAATACATTGAGACTCTCGATAAACGTCTGTCGACAATTCCGGAAGTTGAGGTGGCAGTCGGTAAATGGGGACGAGTCAATTCTGCGCTCGACCCTGCTCCTATCCAGATGTTCGAAAACACAATCAACTACCGTTCCGAGTATATTCTCGATGAAAATGGCCACCGTATTCAGTTTAAAGTTGACAGGAATGGAAATTACATTTTGAAAAACAATATAATGTACAATCCGCAAAAGGAGACTTTCAGAATAATACCATCCGATAGTCTTATACCCGACAAAAATGGAGAATATTTCCGTCAGTGGCGTCCGGGGATCAAAAAGCCATTGGATATCTGGAATGAAATAGTAAGAGTAACCGATATACCGGGTTTGACCTCTGCACCCAAGTTACAGCCAATTGAAACACGTCTGATAATGCTTTCAACAGGAATGCGTGCCCCAATGGGATTAAAGGTGTTTGGGCCGGATCTCAATTCGATCGAACAAGCAGGGTTGATGTTTGAGAAAACATTAAAAGATGTGCCTTCTATTAAAGCCTCCGCAGTTTTCTACGACCGCGCCGTAGGAGCCCCTTACCTCGAAATAAAGCTTGACCGTGAAGCAATGGCCCGTTATGGCATGACAGTCAGTGAAGTTCAGGAAGTTTTACAGGTTGCTGTCGGGGGAATGACTCTTTCAACATCGGTTGAAGGCCGTGAAAGGTTCCCGTTAAGGGTAAGATATGCCCGCGAATTACGTGATAATCCAGAGGACATAAAACGCATTCTTGTACCTGCAATGAATGGTGTACAGATCCCTCTGGGTGAAATTGCTGATATTGACTATACAAGTGGTGCACAGATGATCAGAAGCGAAAACACTTTTCTCGTTGGCTTTGTCATTTTTGATAAACTGGAAGGAAAAGCCGAAGTTGAGGTGGTTGAAGAAGCCGGTAAGATTATTAAAGAGAAAATTGACTCGGGTGAGATAACCTTGCCTCCTGGGGTTACCTATAAATTTGCCGGTAATTATGAAAATCAGTCAAGAGCTACAAAAAGCCTGGCTATAGTCGTCCCAATAAGCTTAATATTAATTTTGCTTTTATTGTATTTCCAATTTCGCACAATTACCGCTTCATTTATTCACTTCTCCGGTGTTTTCGTTGCTTTCTCGGGCGGATTTATAATGCTCTGGTTATATGGACAGGATTGGTTCATGAATTTTTCCGTTGCGGGACTAAATCTGCGCGATATGTTCCAGATGCACACTATTAACCTTAGTGTGGCAGTATGGGTAGGATTCATCGCCCTTTTTGGGATTGCTACAAACGATGGGGTAATTATGGGTACTTATATTCACCAGGTCTTCGAAGATAAGAAACCATCATCTGTTCATGATATACGTGAAGCAATTGTCATGGCCGGGAAAAAGCGTGTTCGTCCTGCAATGATGACAACAGCTGTTGCTGTAATTGCGTTGCTTCCTGTACTTTCCTCAACAGGCAAGGGAGCTGATATAATGGTACCGATGGCAATCCCGATGTTCGGAGGAATGGTCATACAGGTTATGACAGTTTTTGTTGTACCCCTGTTTCAGTCTATGTGGAGAGAAGCGGAGGTAATTCATAAAAATAAAATAGCTGTTCAAACTATAAATAATCCATTGGAAGATGAAAACAACAGTATATAAAAAATTACTGATTACATTGATTGCACTGGGCAGCTGCCTTACTGGCAACAGTCAGCAGTATCCTGATTCACTAATTAGGTACCTCGAAATTGCCGCGAGAAACAATCCGGGAATACTGCAAAAATTCAATGAGTATGAGGCAGCGCTCCAAAAGATTCCACAGGTTGGCAGCCTATCTGATCCGGAGTTAAGCATGGGCGTCTTTCTGAGTCCGATGGAAATAATGGACGGGAAACAGGTGGCTGATATCAGGCTAATGCAAATGTTCCCATGGTTTGGTGTCCTTAAAAATGCAAAAGATGAAATGAGCCTGATGGCAAAAGCAAAATTTGAACTTTTCCGTGACGCCAAATTGCAGGTTTTTTATGATGTCCAACGCAACTGGTACGAATTATATAAAGTCCAGAAAGATATAAGCATTTCGGAAAAGAATATAGAAATTCTGAAAATTATCGACCGTCTTGCATTAGTGAAGTTTAAGGCAGCTCCATCAGAAGGTTCCGGAACAACTTCCTCTAACCCGGTAATATCTTCGGTTTCCGCTCAAAATAATGGTGCCGGTTCTTCCGGTATGAAGACAATCGGCGCCGTTCAGGGCAATTCCGTTTCTACATTATCAAATCAGACTTCTTCACAAATGCAGACTGGTTCCATGGGCTCTTCTGAAAACAATTCGGAACTTACAGATATTTACAGGATACAAATTGAAACCGGTGATCTTGAAAACAGTATTTCATTGCTGAAAAATCAGAGAAACACCATAATGGCTCAGTTTAACACATATCTGAACAGGCCTGTTACTACACCTGTTTTCACTTATGAAAATATAGCAGTGGATTCGCTCGGATTTTCCCTGATTGCAGTTTCAGACAGCATATTGGCAAATAACCCCATCCTGATTATGCTGGATTTCGAAAAGCAATCAATCGAAGCACGCAAAAAAATGGTTACCCGCATGGGATATCCCATGTTGGGTTTAGGATTGAATTATTCTCTCATTAGCAAATCTGCTACCGCTATGGGAACATCCGATATGAATGGCAAGGATATGATAATGCCTATGGTAACTGTTACACTGCCAATTTACAGAAAGAAATATAATTCTATGATAAACGAAGCTGAACTTCTAAAGACTGCCACATCACAAAATTATCAGGCCACGGCCAATTCATTACAGATTGAATATTATCACGCAGTTCAGTTATACCAGGATGCGCAACGCAGAATAAAACTATATGATAATCAGTATCAGCTGGCTTCAAAATCTCTCGATCTTACGCTTAAAAGTTTTTCTGTTTCAAATTCAGCCCTTACCGATGTTCTGCGTATCAGGCAGCAGACACTGGATTATGAGCTCAAACAGGTCGAGGCAGTAGCTGATCTCAACACAGCTATAGCATGGTTAAAAAGGTTAGGGAATCTGGAAATATATGGAAATCTATGGAAATAAATAGAAAATGGAGAAAAATAAAGAACTGAATTATTTCAACCTTATTTCAATATATTTCAATTCATTATAAAATTTTGATTATGAGACAAAAACTAATTTATATAAGTTTTTTATTGATTATCGGACTATTCCTTGGCTGGGTGTTTTTTCATTCCTCCCGAAAAAGCGAAACAAAGCACACTCAACTGACAGAAACTGATAAAAATACAATCTGGACTTGCGCGATGCATCCGCAGATAAGGATGCCACAGCCAGGTAAATGCCCCATCTGCGGGATGGATTTGATTCCACTATCACAAAGCGGTATAACTTCGGTTGACCCTGATGCAATTCATATGAGTAAGGATGCCGCTCAGCTGGCTAATGTGCTGACCACTGTTGTAACAAAGAAAAAACCTGTAAAAGAGGTACGTCTTTATGGTAAGGTACAGGCCGATGAAAGATTGTTTCAGAGTCAGACGGCCCATGTACCGGGTCGTATAGAACGACTGAACATAAACTTTACCGGGGAGACAGTAGTAAAAGGCCAGGTACTGGCAGAAATATATTCACCGGAACTTATCACAGCGCAGCAGGAATTATTGGAAACAGTTAAAACAAAGCAACTACAGCCTGAACTGTACGAAGCCTCCAAAGAAAAGCTTCGCCAATGGAAACTAACCGATAAACAGATCGCAAAAATTAAAAGCTCAGGAGTTATTCAGAACAATTTTGAAGTCTTATCGAATATTTCAGGTACGGTTACTGCAAGGAGGGTTAACACTGGAGATCATGTCTCACAGGGAACTGTTTTATTTGATATTGCTGATCTTTCGAAAGTTTGGATTATGTTCGATGCATATGAAAGTGATCTCCAGTTTTTACATACCGGAGAGAAGCTTTCATTCACTCTTCAGGCTCTGCCTGGTATAGATTTTACAGGTAATATAGCATTCATTGATCCAGTTATTGATCCTGTTACCAGGGTTGCTAAAGTAAGGATCGAAACAGGAAATCAATCCGGAAAACTTAAACCTGAAATGTTTGCAACCGGAATTGTCTCTTCAACACTCGCTGAATACTATGGCAATGTTGTCATACCAAAATCTGCAGTTTTGTGGACAGGTAAGCGCTCAGTTGTTTATGTTAAACAACCAGGTTCAGAAGAACCTGTTTTTAAGATCCGTGAAGTTGAATTAGGTCCGATGCTGGGTGAAAGCTATGTTATAATGAATGGACTCTCTGAGGGCGAAGAGGTTGTAACAAGTGGTACTTTCAGTGTTGATGCAGCGGCCCAATTGGAAGGTAAACCAAGTATGATGAATCCGATGGGTGGAAAGACTTTATCGATGCCAGGAATGGTAATGCCTGGTGATTCCAAACCCGGAAATGACACAAGTATGAAAGGAATGGATATGGCAGGAGACAGTTCAAAATCGAAAATGAATTAGTTGTTCTGGAATATTAAAATATCAATACTAATGTGTGAATTATGTAATTATATCAATGAATTTTATAACTATTCAGTTCAGTAAAACATTCATATTTGTATAGTTGTCATTATTCATAACGGCAACAAAAACCAATTTTATGGAATACTATTTTAGCAAAACAATCAACGGCAGTTTCGATAATGCAGTTCAAAAAGTTACCGATTCTCTCAAAACAGAAGGTTTTGGCATTCTGACAGAGATTGATCTAAAAGCCACATTAAAGAAAAAACTTGAAGTGGACTTTTATAACTATAAAATTCTGGGTGCGTGCAATCCACCATTTGCTTATAAAGCACTTCTGGTAGAAGACAAAATCGGAACCATGCTGCCCTGTAATGTAATTGTCCAGGAAAAGGTTCAAGGACAGATTGAAGTTTCGGCTGTCGATCCTACCGCTTCTATGTTATCAGTAGAGAATGATGATCTTCGTGAGATTGCCACTGAAATCAGAGTCAAATTACAGAATGTGATCGCACAATTGTAACAATGCAATTGTTATCAATAAAGAACTATTAAAATGCCATCAAAATGGGAAATATAATAATCGGTCTGGCAATAGGAATATCAACTTTGACAGCATCAACTGTTAAAGATCTGCAAGACACCGTTACGATTAAAGAAATTGTAAGCTCCTATCTGCAGATCAAAAATGCCTTTACAGAAGATAATTCCTCCGGTGCTGCAACAGCAGGTAAAAGACTGGAAACCGCATTCAAAAATTTTGATAAATCATCTTTGACACCTACTCAGAAGAAAACGTATGAAGATGTGGAATCCGATGCGAGGGAACACGCGGAGCATATTGGTAAAAATGCCGGAAATATCGCTCATCAACGTGAGCATTTTGTAGTACTAAGTAAAGACATTTATGATCTGGTTAAAACGTTCGGAGCCGGACAGGTTTTATATAAAGATTTTGATTCGATGACAAATAACGGAAAAGGCGCTTTTTGGGTGAGTGAAACAAAGGAAATTAAAAATCCATATATGGGAAAAGCAATGCTAACCAGTGGAACTGTTAAAGAAGAAATCAAATAGACTTGAGCCCTGCAAAAAAAATACTATTGGTTTCAGGTTTGGTATTTATTACTATCCAGTTATTGCGATCGGTGAAGAATGATAGTAACCACATACAGGATTCCATTATTTCTAAAATAGTCTCTACCCCGGATAGTGTTATGGATGTATTGAAAAATACCTGTTTCGATTGTCATAGTAATAATACAATCTATCCATGGTATTCGAATGTACAACCCATCGGTTGGCTGATAGCCCGACACATCCGAAAAGGCAGAGAGGAACTTAATTTCAGTGAGTTTGGCAGCTATACACCAAGAAGGCAATTAAGTAAACTGACCGGAATTGCCAATAGTATCAGCGATGGTATTATGCCTCTTTCGTCTTATAAATTAATGCACAAAAATTCAATACTTAGTACATATGAAAAAGAGCAGTTGATTAAATGGGCGCAGCAAGCAAGGGACAGCCTTTCAGTAAAAAATTAATTACTTAATATTATGATGAACGGATTACATAACGGTTGGGGAATGGGATATGGCTGGATTATTGGCTTTATCATTCTCGTTGTTATCATCTGGGTAATAGTCAAAGCTTTGAATCAAAACAACCAATCAAAGTAAACCATGTCTGTAATAATTTTTAAAAATGACACATACATATGCTGTATACGGCATGAGCTGTAATAATTGCCGGGCTCATGTGGAGGAAGCGCTTAAAAAAGTTGATGGAGTGAACCTTGTTTCAGTCGATCTGCAGAAAGCAGAAGCTGTTATAGAGATGGAATCGCATATTCCATTGGAGAAGTTTCAGGAAGCTCTGAAAAATGAGGGAGGAAATTATAGTATTTCACTTCCGGGAGATACAGCTTATGCACATAAAATACAACAGGAAAAGGCTAAATCAATATCAGTTGGCAAAGGCCCGGGAGTATTCTATTGCCCGATGCACTGCGAAGGAGAGAAAACTTATAACAAACCTGGCGATTGTCCGGTTTGCGGAATGGACCTGGTTGAACAGCCTTCATCCAAAAAGAAAGTGCAATATACCTGCCCCATGCATCCTGAAGTTATTAAGGAGGAACCTGGTTCATGTCCCAT
>PLLX01000029.1 GCA_003141415.1 Bacteroidales bacterium | reverse complement strand
CAAAGTCCCGATAAGTGGACGAGGGTTCGGTGTCACGATAAAACTGTCCAAATGGTGTGGTCCCGATAAGTGGGCAGGATTTGTCGAGTCACGATAAAATATTCTAGGTGGCATTGCAAAAACCATGACAACTCGAGCGTCGGCTTGCAACCCTATTGACTTTGTCTCGGCAGCAGGAACAGTCCGGGTGCAAAGAAGTTTGATAAGTTGAAATGAATTTGCTCGCATAGACTTTAGGGGCTGATCGAAAGGTAGTCCGGGTTGCAAAAGGCAATTAATTAAACCGTCCGAGTTATGCTTAGGCTTTTATTTGTCATGATGTTAGCCGTTCAGTTATTTGCTCTGAGGTTTTAGTTCTATAATTGTGATTATGTCTCCCACCATACAAATGCTCGCTTGTCCTTTGGCAATTTTATATTTTAACAAGAATTTATCTCCATCCTTATAACTGGTCAAAAAATCACCAAGATTTATGGGTTCCAAAGACTTACTTTTATTATTAATTGCAAAGACAAAACCACAACCATCTAATCCAGTGAGATTTTTTGGAGTAACGTCTTCATATCCTTTCGAAGGTTTAAGTTCCTCTTTTTGACAGGAAAATATAAAGAGGATAGCAAGAAAAATTACTATAGAAAAGCGTCTAATATGTTTAATTGTCTAGGTGAATATCAATTATTTTAACGCAAAAATTGTTCCAAATATCCATGAGTGTTTTAATTTCTCGTGAGAATTGTTTTTGTCGAGGTTTTTGCCAGTCCCGGTTGAGGGACAGAAATTGTATTGACATGGTTATGGTTAGGCGTATTATTCTCCAAATAGAATGTTGTCAATTGTCATTTATTTAATAAATCACCTATTTTAACGCAATATAGATCAAATCCTCCCTTGCCACCTGGTCTATTTGAGGAGAAAATCATAAGGTCAATGTTATTGAAGGAGAATGTTATAGGTCTATATTCATCGTTTGATGAATTAATTTTATCTCCAAAATTAATTGGTGTGCTCCACTGGTTATTTACAAACTGTGAGTAATACAAATCATACCCCCCGTAACCACCAGCACGATCGGATGTAAAAACGAGAAAATTTCCATTAATTGAGGGACACTTGTCATTTGAACTACTCGATAAAACTGATTCTTTTAATATCTTAACTGAGTTTGTACTGGTTAAGTCATCATGCAGGAGGACTTTGGAATTTAAATCAAGGCTAAAAATGTCAAACGAATTATTCTCTCTGTTACTGCAGAAAAATAGCTTGGATGTGTCCTGATTGATAGTAGGGTACAATTCATCAAAATCTGAGTTTGCCACAGTCACACTTCTTGGACCATAAAGACGCTTCTGACCATCATAAGTGCCCCAGTCAAGGCGAGGTGTATAAACAAATTTGATATCGAAGTTTCCAGAATCATTATTTGCGTAGAAAAAATAATCCCATCCCTTAGAGCCAAAAAATGAATATGGACCAAGTTCGTCGTTCTGTGTATTAATCAATGGAAGAAGTTTGCTTTGAAATAAGGAATAACCATCATTTGTGGGGAATGAGAAATTCAGGACGTTGTCATTTTTATGATAAGACATATCTATGTTTTTAAAGATTATATCGTAATTATCACCACCGCTATTCCGGTTCGATGAAAAATATAATTCACTTCTGGCGCCAGGGTAGGGTAAATTTGAGTTATAGTCATCATATGCTGTATTCAGATTTTCAAGATTTGTTGGCGTTTCCGTTATTATAATTTCGTATTCAAATTTATAATCCGGATCAACAGGGACACATCCGGAGAGAATTAAAGTGATGATCAAAGTTGGAATAGTTTTTTTCATAATAAATCGAATCAGTGTGAAAACCCTAACTGCAAAAATTATTCCACATTTATTCCGTTATGCTTAGGCGTATGTGGTCAAGGTTGAAACTGTTTCGTAAGTTGCTGGCGCTTAAGCATAACGGCCCGGCGGTTTAATTAGGTGCCGTCGGAGCCTGCCCAGAGCGGTAGAGAAGGGTCGCGGTGACTTGTTTTTTGCCAGTCCTGGTAGACGGCTGCGAGCTTCGGGTCACGGTGAAAATGCTAGATGGTACCAAGTCCAGATAGATGGCAGTGAAATTTCGTGTCACGACGAAATAGTCTCGGTGCCGAGCAAAAAACAAGGAACCAGCGCGTCGGCCCGCAGCCCTATTGACTTTGTCTCGGAAGCAGGAACAGTCAGGGTGCAACAGGATTTTATAACTGGAACAGAGTTTAAGAGCATAGATGTTTGGAGATGATTACGAAGTTGTCCGGGCTGCGGAAGGCANNAAACCGTCCGAGTTATGTTTAGGCTTTTATTTTTTGTCATGCTGAGAGAGTCTCTATGATTGCAAAGTTGTCCCGATTGGTTGGGGAAAGCAATGTTTTTGAATATATTTATTTCGGTTCCAAATAAATTTAAGCTTAAGAGCTTTAGGTTTACAACTCTCAATACATTTGCCACATATTAAACATTCTGAATTTGTCACTAATCCATTATTGTGTGTAACATAATCTCTAATGGGAATTCTTACTAAACAATCTGTTTCGCATTTGCCGCAAAGATTACATTTTTCAGAATCAACAACAGGTATTAATCTTGAAATTGAGGCCCCCGAGGCACATAAGGCACCCATAAAACATAAATTACGACAAGCCCAACGGCGTTCTAATAATAATCCAAGTAAAACAGCACCTAATGTGTCGTAAAGCCATATGTGTTTATAATGTATATTAAAATCCATATTCAAAAACCAAGGCTCAAATTTTATTCCTGAGATCGTTCCGGAATCTAAACGAATGAAAAAAAAGATAAATGCAGTTGTGAAGAAGGCACAAATGTTAAGGATTCTTGTCCAAATTATGGGTTTTTTCCACTTAATCTGGAATAAAGAACGTTGGCTGGTAATATCCTGAATTGTACCCATAAAGCATATCCATCCACAACCCAATCGTCCGAACAACGGGGAAATTAAAATTGCAACACTCCAAATGATTACAACCAGGGTAATTGTCCCCCAATAAATGGAGTGCCATATAAATGCAAAGTTTAATGCCCGAAATAGAGTCGGAGTCAATAAAAGAAATAGAATCCTAGTTATGAAATTGTAGGAGTACAGTTTTTTCATTTGTGATAAATATATGAAGGATTTTCAATTAATTCGTTGTTTTCAACAAAGGGTTAATTATGAACATTTTGAAGTCCAGATTGAAGGGCAGAAGTTGTCTTGTATAATTAATTTGTCTTGGTAAAATGATTCTCTATGATTATGAAGTTGTCCAGAAAGATATACAATTTTTTTTGGTGAGTTATATTTAGGCGTTTGTTATGTTGTAGTCCTGTAATCGTCTCGGCACGAATCGCTTAAACATAACTCGTTTATTGCGTTTGGAAACCGGAATTTTAAAACAACCGTTCGTCAGACATAGTTATGTTTGTTACTTATATCTGACAAACGCTTTTCTCAGTATAAATAGGTTGATCTTTTTAAAGCACAGCCCCGTCAGTCACATTATAAAATGATCTAACCAGGATTGCAAATCACTTCTTTTCATCGTCCTAAACTTGTTTGCTTTCCTCTAATTAAAGTTACTTAACAGCTTAAATTATAGGCGATATAATATTGATTTATTTTCTTATTCGAATTCCAAGTTTAATACGAATCTCAACTGTTTTGTTACCTGTGTGTGTAAAAAAATACCAGAGTATATAAGGCTCTCAGGAACATTTGGTGAGCTTTTTTGAACAGTTAAAATTATTCATAGCAATTTCTTTACTAAAAGGAATGATATTTCATATCGGAATTACTTTAGATTTCTGATACAATATTCTTAAATCTCTTTATTTATTAATAGGAGTCAATTAAAAACGGTAATAAATATTGTTTGGAATTGGAACTCAGATATTTATGCTATGTAAATCAAGAACGGTTATAAAAAAAAATACATGTTGCGGAAATAAATAGTTGACTTTGCAGAAAGAAAATCCCTGGAGAAGATTTCCATTCCCATAGGAAGTTGATTTAAATTGCTAACAAAAAAATAAATAACGCTTTATTATATATCGTCATGTATACAGATATAATGTTACAAAAGATAGATGAGCTTACAAGAAAGGTCAACATTCTTCTTGAGTGGATTAAGCATATCAGTAATTCCCAAAGCGAATGGGTTGACAAGGAAGAAACCCTAAGGATTTTGAGATGCAGTGAAAGAACATTACAAACTCTAAGGGATAAAGGTATACTTATTCCTTCGAAGCCTTTTGGGGGATCAAAATTCTTTTATTTGAGAAAAGATGTAATGTCACTTTTCGAAAAGAATTTCCCCGGCAAAATATGATTCAACGTTTATCGGCTTATAGTTTTAGATAATGTCCTACACAGTAAACAAAAATCTCATGGATCATTTCACTACAATATATTAATGTGCAAATGGATTTATGTATATATAATTAAAACAATATGGATTTGTATAATATAGTGATATTTCTTTGCAGATTTCACTTACTAATAATAAATGACAAGGGCACATGTACTAAGTTGATCTTAATTCTATAAAACAGATAATTTATTTTATTCATTATCTTTTACATGTTAGAACTCTTTGCTTTTTAGACCATTTAAGGGAAAATTGCATATTTAGTTGATATTCAGTTATAAAGGGATTTTCTTACCATATGAAAATATATCACTAAAACTGAATCCAGCAGGTGAACCAAAAGGTGTACTTAATTTCCTGATGCTTGTAAATGACTGATTAGTTGAGTATCGTAAAATAGGTTCGGGAGGGAGTCATTATATAACCCTGACGATGCAGCCCATCAGATAACCGTTATGAAATCGGTGTAGTAAATGAAACACATCATGAACCCGCAAATGCTATCAAATTAGAATCTTCAAAAAAACGCCTTATAACTTGGACGATGCTTTAGTTAATTGGCTTTGCCAGCCTGAACTACTTCGTAATCAGCTCTAAAAGTCTATGACCTCTCTTTCCTTCATTGACAAAATCAATGATTTATATACCATCTGTTGTATTTGCTATTAAAGTAAACTTAGGAAGAAAATACGGATTTCTCTCGTTGACCTATAATGTATACAATCTATCCATGAAATTTTGTAACGGTTATCTGATACAAGCATTGCACCTTTGTATCTGAATTATTACAAGAATTCAAATAGCTAACTTAAAATTGTTACATAATGGCGGTACTTAAAGCCATTGAAATCATGGCATCATCACCAAAAAGCTGGGAGAATGCTACAATTATCGCTGTCAAATCTGCAGGGGAAATTCTAAAAGGAATACACTCCATTTATATTCATCGCCTGAATATGTAAGTGAAGAATAATAAAATCACTTAATTCAGGGTTAATGCAAAGATCACTTTTGAGGTTCTGAACTGATCGGTTTAAAATACTAACCAGTTAAATTAATCTTTTAGTCGTTATGCTCCTGTTTGCACATTTGTTCAAAATATTACCTGACGCCAAAATTCAATGGAAACATTTATGATGGGGTTCAATTCTTACTGCATTTCTTTTTATACTTGGAAAAACCGCAATTTGATTTTATTAAAGTAAAACAAATCCCGATTCGGCATATGGTGCAACAGGGTCCATTGTTTTAATTCTTCTGTGGGCGAGTTATTCTTCCATGATATTTTTTTACGGTGCAGAATTTACCCGTGCCTATGCCGATTTTTTCACTGGAAAAGTTTCGCCAACAGAAGTTGCTGTAAAAACTACGGACAAAGCAGATGCCAAACATTAAAGACGCAAACTATCAGAAAATGTATAAATTATGTAACTTATTTCAAAGATTATGTAACGTTTTCAGAAGTTAATAGAATTATCATTGTATCTCAAAATATTTTTCAAAACTTTAAATATAAAAAAATGAACACAACAGAATTAAAAGGAAACTGGAATGAGCAGAAAGGCAAGCTCAAAAAGAAATTTGCAGTCTTAACGGACAATGACCTTATGTTTGCAGAAGGCAAGAAAGAGGAGATGTTCGGAAAACTTCAAATCAAACTTGGCAAATCAAAAGAAGAATTGGACAAGATTATTGCAGCACTTTAATCTGCTTTATTGACTTTTGGAGAAGCATGATGTTAATGCCTCCCTGAAGGTTAAATTGAAGTGTCTGGTCTTTATTCCGGTTATCTCTCAAAACTATTCAGATATAAAAAGTTTTGACGGGGAGTATGTGTTTTGCGTATTTAACAAATTATCTGCGAAACTCATAGATCCAGGCCATATTTAGATGGTTACATTATTTTTAAAATACTAACAATAATAATTTAAAGAAACACCATGGGAAATTTACTTTACATCGTAGCAGTAATTTTAATTATTGCCTGGGCAATCGGATTTTTTGCCTATAGTGCCGGAAGTATTATACATGTCCTGCTTGTTATTGCAATTATCGCAATAGTTGTTAAACTCCTACAAGGCAGGAGAGTACTTTAAATCGACTAATAATTAAATGTTGATTTTGTGATGAATGAATTTTGATTTGAAGATTCTATTTGCATCCCATGATCACATTTATCCAGTCAGATCTGCAACAAATATTCAACTCCGGATATTGGTGGTTATTTTATTCCGGCGAGATGTAGTCAATATCAAAGGTTATTTCCATTGAGGCAATCAAATTCACCCATCAGGTTGATGATCAAGGTACTGCTGACCACGATACTTAATATGGAAGAAGGCCATGTCGATTGGACAGAAATTCAACGTACACAAATTGAGCATGTTTTGCGTTAATTATTTATAATACCTTAAAATTTAGCAAAATGAAAAAAAATAAAACTGCAGAAAATGACAATTCTAAAATCAAAGATCTTAGTAAAAACTCGGAAATCGGGCAGGGCGAATTCTTAACTACCAATCAGGGCTTACGTATCAATGATGATCAAGACTCATTGAAGGCGGGCGAGCGTGGTGCAACCTTGCTGGAGGATTTTCAGCTTCGTGAAAAGATTACACATTTTGATCATGAACGAATTCCTGAGCGCATTGTTCATGCACGAGGAAGTGGAGCCCACGGCTATTTTGAACTGACTGAATCCATGTCAAAATATACCAAAGCTAAATTCCTGCAGACTATAGGTTCGAGAACTCCTGTATTTGCAAGGTTCAGCACAGTGGC
>PLLX01000251.1 GCA_003141415.1 Bacteroidales bacterium | reverse complement strand
TGCGTTTTGTGTGGAATGAGGCCTGCGTCTCAAGCCTTCTGTCAGGTATGAACAGCATGGAACAGGTGGAGGAAAACATCAGAATTGCCAATGAGGGATTTCCTGATTCTCTCGGCAATGATGAAATACTGATATTTGATAAGTTGCGAAATGCAATGGGTTCAAGAATAAAAGCAGATTGTACGGAATGCCGCTATTGTATGCCATGCGCATCCGGAGTAGATATTCCTGAGGTGTTGGCTGCACTTAACAATGCTGCCATCTGGAATGACCCTAACCCGTGGGTGACAGGTTATATAAGCATAAAAGGCAAAGCAGTCAAATGCACCGAATGTAAGGATTGTGAGAAAGTATGTCCCCAGGAGCTTCCGATATCAACATTAATGAAAGAGGCGGTTTCTTTATTCAAGGGATAAAAAAATAATCACAAGGCCCGGCTGAGCGTAAAATATTTGCCCGGTGCCAAAATTGAAGCTCTTCGCAGCAAGCAACGGAGAACCGATCCGCCACTTGGCGGAGAGCTCGGCGAAGCCAATGCGCTCGCGGGGATTCAAAAACCCTGAAATTCCGGAAAATTGCTTAAAGTAGTTAGAAACTAAAACTGATTCTTATTTCAGGCTTACTGTATATATCATAACCTGAATCATTCAATGGCCACAAAACCATAAAATTTAATGAAGCTCTCCTTCCAATCTGTTGACTTATACCACCACCGGCAAGAACTGTGTTTACATAAAATCTGTCAGAAGTATAAGGAAGAGGGTATTTCCAAAATGAGGACTTAAGACTAAGTAGTTCATCTTCCCCGTGAAGAAATATTCCTGTATGAACGCCCATTGGAATGAATGAATTAAGATCCTGAATAACAACTAATTGTACATATCCTTTCCCCCCATAAAGAGTTGTAGCAACAACATCCACTTCTTTATAGTACCTGTAGTCCGGTCCAACAGCAACAGCTACTCGTGGTAAGAGCCAATATCCAATAATCGGTGAGACCTGAATATCAGTTATAGTTCCAAACATCAGGCCGAAATTTCCACCATAGAATAGTCGATCTTTAAAAGAAGGTGCATCGTTCTTTACACTCTCATCATATGGTAGTTGGTCCTCTTTGGACTTCTGACCGGATATTATTGAAAATGAAATAAATAAGAGCAGACTAATTAAAAGCATAGTCCGGGAATGATGAACTATTGCAGCTATTTTATTATTGAGGATCATTTTTACAAATTGTTACTTTAATTGTGACCGATACAAATAAACGAAAAAATGCATTTAATAATATGTAATGCATTCAATCTTTTTATAGAATTAATTGAAAGCGGATAACGGAAATCGGAAGTAGGAAGTTAAAACAGTCTTCGGACTTTGGACTTTTAAATTATTTTTCGATTTTCTCATACGAAGCAACAAGACCTTTTATCAGGGAGGAGCTAAAACCATTATGCTCCATTTCATTTAACCCGACTATTGTGCATCCTTTAGGAGTGGTCACCTTATCTATCTCAAATTCCGGATGCTGATGTCTTTCGATCAACAGTTCCGCAGCTCCCTTAACTGTTTGATTTACAATGGCACTTGCTGTTGCGGCATCAAAACCGATCTGAATACCACCTTGAATCATTGCTCTTATAAATCTGAGTACATAGGCGATTCCACAAGCTCCTAAAATAGTTGCTGATTCCATTAGATCCTCATCGATGATCATAGTGGTTCCGATTAAATCAAACAGACATTTTATCTCTTCAAGCTCTTTTGGCTTAGCTCCATTATGGCATATACAAGTAACTGATTTTCCAACACTTGCTGATATATTTGGCATAGCTCTGAATACAGGAACCTTTGTATTAATAACATCCTGAATCTTACTTATAGTTATACCTGCTGTTACAGAAATAAGCAGGTGTTTACCCGGTTTTAAATGGTCCTTTAATTCTTCAAGTACATTGACAATGTTATACGGTTTTACAGCGATTATTATAAGATCAGATTCTTTTATGGCCTCAATATTGTCAGACATTAACCTTATTCCATATTCTTTCAGGTGAGCAAGATCTCCAATATTTCTTTTTGTTGCAGTAATATTTTTTGCAGGTATTGTCTGCTCTTTAAGTAACCCTTGTAATAAAGATATGCCAATATTTCCACATCCTATAATTGATACTCTATGGTTTTTCATATCACCTTAGTTTAATTCTGTTGATATTTTCGAAATAAGTAAATATCTCATTCAAATATTTCACATTAATAATTATTTACTTAATTATAATATAAACAATCGTAAATATAAGTTAATTAGCTTAAATAGGATATATAAACTGGTCGTTAGATTAATATTTTATATTTTGAATCTCTTGCACAAAAATTAAAAAATGTGAATAAATTTGGACTATTTACTGAATTCATCTTTAAAGGCATAAAATGAATATTATTATCAATGGTGGTACAAGAGGTATCGGGAAAGAAGTTGTAATTCATCTGGCACAAGATATTAATAATCAGATTCTTGTTACTGGCCGGAATGAAAAAGCCTTACGCAGTCTCTCAACCAGATATAAAAATGTGAAATCAATCACATTAGATATTTCACTATTTGACAGTCAGCAGGAGAAGTTCAGAGAGACAGTTTCCGATCATTTTGGCAGAGTTGACATTCTCATTAATATTGCAGGTTTCCTTATTGCAAAAGATTTCCTCGAGATAACAAATGTTGAAGCCAGGCAGATAATGGAAACCAATTTTTTCGGACCTGCATCGCTCATAAGAATTTTAAAACCAATGATGTCAGCAGGATCACATATCGTAAATATCTCGAGTATGGGAGGGTTTCAGGGGAGTGCAAAATATAGGGGACTCTCCTATTACAGTGCATCCAAAGCAGCATTAGCCTGTCTGACTGAGTGTCTTGCAACTGAATTCACAGATTACGGGATTAGTGTAAACTGTCTTGCTCTGGGTGCAGTACAAACTGAGATGTTAAATGAAGCTTTCCCCGGGTATAAAGCACCTGTTGATGCAAAGCAAATGGCTGAATTTATCTCAGGTTTTGCCCTGACAGGGCATAAGTTCTTTAATGGGAAGATATTACCGGTAGCAGTTGGTAATCCTTGACTTTCATACGTAGGTTTTGATCTCAATTTTCCCATCCAGTGCCAACAAACCATTAAATGCCAGGGCTTTCAATTCATCCTCCCCGGGGTAGACTACGACATCTGCAATAAATCCGACCATTAACCTGATACTTTTGATATTTGCATCCTGATAGGCCATTCCGCCTGTGAGTATTATTGCGTCTACTCTTCCATTTAAAACAGCAGCCATTGCTCCTATTTCTTTTCCAATCTGATACGAAGCAGCATTTCTAATGAGTATGGCTTTCTTATCACCTTTTTCTTCCATCTTACAAACTTCAATAAAATTATTCGTGCCAAGATAGGCCACCATTCCTCCTTTTCCTGTAAGCATCGCTTTAAGCTCATCTTTTGAAAACCTTCCGCTGAAACAAAGGTCAACCAACTGTCCGGAAGGCAAGCCACCGGAGCGTTCAGGTGAAAAAGGACCATCGCCATTCAGAGCATTATTCACATCAATTACCTTTCCATTTTTATGTGCTCCTACGCTCACACCGCCACCCATATGGGCGATAATCAGGTTTAAATCTTCATATTTTCTGCCTGTTGAAGTCGCATAAATACGGGCAACTGCTTTCTGGTTAAGGGCATGAAAAATAGATTTTCTTTCAATTTCAGGATGCCCTGAAATTCTGGCTATTGACTGAAGTTCGTCAACCACCACAGGATCGACAATGTATGCTGAAGCACAACATAAAGAAGAGGCAATATCATCCGCAATAAGTCCGCCTAAGTTACTCGCATGCTGGCCCGAAAATCCGGTTGTTAAATCATCCTTCATCTTTTGATTGACCTTATAAATACCTGATTCAATTGGTTTTACCAAACCACCGCGACCAACTACCGCGGCAATACTTTCAATATCTATCTTTCGTTCCGATAATTCTTTCATTATCAGATTTCTTCTGAAATGAAACTGATCAGTAATTCGCTCAAAATTCTTTAATTCTTCAGCAGAATGTCTGAGTGTTTTTTCAAATACTAATTTTTCTTCTTCAAAGAGAGAGAATTTAGTTGATGTCGATCCGGGATTTATTGCAAGAATTAGTCGGTTTATCATAAATCAGATTGGTTTCAGGTTGTATTTTTCTGACATTATGCCATCAGGCATGACAATGCAATACAGAAGTACTTGGATATTTCACTTTCGCTTCGCGACATCACAATTACAGGTTTTTCCGTTCCCCGTAATAAACCTGCCAATTCACCACCAGCAAAAAGCATAAGTCCCTTATAAAACGGATTACTGGATTCCAGTGATGGGAAGAGGAGGATATCAGCCTCTCCGTTAACAGGAGTGTCAACACCTTTAATCTCGATACTCTTTTTATCGCATGCAAGGAAGAGGTCGAGAGGGCCATCCATGATGCAATTTTTTATCTGATCCTGTTCGGCCATTTTGCACATTATTAAGTAATCATCAGAATACCTGAAATGATGGCTCATCTTTTCAGAGGCACCTATCAGAGCAACTTTTGGTTTTTTAATACCAAACTTCTGCGCCATAGCTATTGCATACCGTGCCATTTCAACTTTCTGATCAAGATCAGGAAAGGGGATCACTGCAGGATCTGTAATGAACAAAAGTTTATGATATGCAGGTATTTCTATGGCGCATACATAACTCAGAACAGCATCCGCGAGCATTAATCCATTTTCTTTATCCATTACTGCTCTGAGAAATTTATCTGTTCCGACAAGCCCTTTCATCACTATATCCGCTTTGCAGGTTTTTGCTAACCTTACCGCATCAGAAGATGCCTGGATTTCATTCTCCGATTCAACCAGTGTGAAGATCTTATCATTAATCCCTTGAGTTTTACACGTTTTTATGATCTCGGAAGGTTTTCCAATAAGAATTGCTTCAATAAAGCCCTTTTTAACGGCCTTACTGAGTGCGCCAATAGTATATGTATCCTGTGCCCAGGCGACAGCAATACGGTGCTTCTTTTTAAGCGTAAGCACCTTTTCCACCATCTGTTCCAGGGTTCTGATCATAACCGTGCTATCTACAGGCTGCTGCTGCTAAAAGTATGCTGTCGAATTTGGCCTGTTCCGAATCTGATCTTGATGTCAAAACAATCGGAACCATAGCACCAAGAATTATTGAAGCAACTTTAGCTTTAGCAAAGAAAACCAATGACTTGTATAATACATTACCTACCTCAATATCAGGCATCAGTAAAAGATCAGTATCGCCGGCCACCTCACTTTTAATTCCTTTAAGTTGTGCGCTTTCAAGGCTTACGGCATTATCAAATGCGAGAGGGCCATCAATAATGCAGTTTTTAATCTGGTCGCGTTGATTCATTTTTGAGAGCAGAGCAGCATCAAGGGTAGCCTTCATATTCTCATTAACCATTTCAACTGCGCCAAGAACTGCGACCTTTGGCATTTTATACCCAAGCCTGTTCAGGCATGCAACAGAATTATTGACAATAGCTATCTTGTCGTGCAAGGTCGGCGCAATATTCATAGCCACATCAGTTACTGCAATTACCTTTTGGTAGGTATCAACTTCAAAAAGTGCAAAATGTGACAACAGATTTCCGGTTCTGAGTCCCCACTCTTTATTAAGGACACATCTCAGCAATGTGGCAGATCCAATCTTTCCCTTCATCAGTATATCGGCCTGTTTGCTGCTAACCATTCTGACAGCAGTTTCGACAGACATCTGAGCTTCAGGTTCATTAATTATCTTAATGCCTGTGATATCATAGTTATTTGATGCACAGATATTATGAATTCCCTCTTCATCCCCTACGAGGATCGGATCAATAATATTGTCTTTCCAGGCTCTGATAACTGCTCCCAGTGAATGTTGATCCTCGGCTGCAGCCAGAACGAGCTTCTTCCTTGGTCCACCTTCAACTAAACGTTTAAGGTCATTCATGTTTTTTAATACCATTGAATCAGGGTTTTAGGTTATTATCTAAACTTTGTGATGCTCAACAATCCCTTTAGTCTCAGATGCAATAACAAATTCTTCATTTGTAGGGACAATCATTACAGTTACTTTTGACTCTTTCTTGCTTATAACCAACTCCTTACCATGAACACCGTTATTTATATTCTTATCAAATTCCAAACCCATATACTCGAGATCCCTGCATATATTTTCCCTGGCTTCTGATGCGTTTTCCCCGATTCCACCGGTAAAAATAAGCAGATCCACTCCCCCCATTGCAGCAGCATAAGCTCCAATATACTTTTTGACACGGTATTCATACATTTTCAGAGCGAGAAGGGCGCGCTCATCTCCCTCCTCTGCAGCTGATTCAACCTCTCTCATATCCGATGAGATACCTGAGATGCCCAGAATGCCACTATGCTTATTAAGAAGTGTGTTAAGGGCAGAAAAATCAATTTCTTCCTTTTCCATAATAAGAGTAAGGGCACCGGCATCAACATCTCCCGATCTTGTACCCATGATAAGTCCCTCAACAGGTGTAAGTCCCATCGAAGTATCCAGTGATTTGCCATCTTTTATTGCTGTGATAGAGGCGCCATTACCAAGGTGACATGTAATTATTTTCTGAGAATTATAATCAAGTTTCAGGATTTCGCATGCCCTTTTTGAAACATAACTGTGACTTGTTCCATGGAATCCGTAACGCCTGATCCCATATTTTTTATAAAGGGAATAAGGCAGGGCATACATGAAAGAATAATCCGGCATTGTCTGATGAAACGATGTATCAAATACACCAACCTGCGGCACATTGGGAAGTACCGTTTTCATAGCATAAATACCTTTAAGATTGGCAGGATTATGAAGCGGAGCAAGGTCGGAGCAATCTTCAACCCCTTTAATTGTAACATCATCGAGATAACAACTTTCCTGAAAAAGTTCTCCACCATGGACAAGACGGTGACCAACGGCATCTATTTCATTCAGGTCTTTTATCACTCCCCTTTTTTCACTTACCATAAAACCGAGCAGATATTCAATGCCGGTCTGATGATCGAGTATCTCTCCCTCCAGCTTTACCTTATCACCGTCGAATCTTTCATTTTTAAGGAACGATCCCTTTAATCCTATTTTTTCGACAATTCCCTTCGCCATAACCACACCCGATTTCATATCGAAAAGCTGATATTTAATTGATGAACTACCACAGTTAAGAACCAATATTTTCATTATAGAAAAGTTTATTAATATAAAGTTATTGTTTCAGCAGATGTTGAAATTACTCTCTGAGGGAGATATTATCAGTAATCTTCACTCCATCTTTATTATATTCATAAAATCCCCTTCCGGTGCGTCTTCCCCACTGGTTGGCCCTTACAAGCTTTTTAAGGATGGGTGAAGCTTTGTATTTCAAATCGCCGAATTCATCATACAGGTTTTCACACCATCTTAGTATTTTATCCAGACCAATCTTATCAGCCATTTCAAAAGGACCGAGAGGCAGACCAAATCCAACCTTCATTGTTAGATCGATATCCTCCAATGTTCCAACGCCTTCCATTAAGATTTCACAAGCTTCATTTATAAAAGGGACAATGAGCCTTGTGCTTATGATTCCGGGAGATTCTTTTACCGGAACTACCTTTTTTCCAATTAAATTGGCAAATTTTATGGAATTTTCATAAGCTTCCTGGGAAGTATAAAGACCTTTTACAATTTCCACAACCCTTGCATCTGCTTCGGGAGTGAGAAAATGGAAACTTAAACAACGGTCTTTATGTGTCAGTTCGGCGGTAAGTTCTGTAATAACATGTGTTGAAGAGTTTGTAGCGATGATAGTATCTCTGTCAACATTCATTTCAATTTTTTTTAGTATTTCAGATCGTTCATCGTGGGTACGATCCCTGCTCGATGATTTGATAGCTTCAATCACAATATCGCATCCCTTAAAATCCGCATAATCTATGGTGCCTTTTATCCGTAATAATATTCCAAGTTTTTCGGAATTAGTCATACCCCAGCGTTCAATCATGCGATCAAGCTCTTTTGCCATGTCGACAAATGCCTGATCTATTTTCTCCTGATTAAGATCAAGAATAATCACATCCAGTCCCTTGGAACTTACCATTCTTGCGATATTCTGTCCAACCGAACCTGCACCAACTATTCCTACCCGTGAGAACAAAGTTTTTGGCTTATTGTCTTTCGACAGTCCGTAATCCTCCAACCGTTCAATATGTTCTGCCATACTTGTGTTATTATATATTACTCTGAGTTTAAAATATTACCTTTTCAGACCTGCAGCCTGATTTGATGCTATTGCAATCATGCTCACGATATCACTAACTGAACAACCGCGTGAAAGGTCGTTTATCGGAGCTGCCATTCCCTGCAAAATCGGTCCTATCGCTTCTGCGTGAGCTAATCGCTGAACAAGCTTATATGCTATATTCCCTGAATTCAGATCAGGAAAGATGAGTACATTAGCTTTTCCGGCAATCGGGCTATCAGGAGCTTTGCTTTTCCCGATAGCTTCGATAAGCGCAGCGTCAGCCTGCAATTCACCATCAATCTGCAGATCAGGAGCCATTTCTTTCGCTATTCTTGTAGCATTAACCACCTTATCGACCATTTCATGTTTAGCGCTCCCTTTAGTAGAGAAGCTAAGCATGGCAATCCTTGGTTCAAATCCGGCAATCGCCCTGGCTGTATGTGCAGATGCGATAGCAATTTCTGCGAGTTCTTTTTCATTTGGATTTGGATGAACCGCACCATCTGCAAATATAATAACGCCATCTTCGCCAAAGGTCTTTTCAGGAAGGATCATTATGAATGCTCCGGAAACAACAGAAATACCCGGAGCTGTCTTAACATAATGGAATGCAGGACGTAGTACGTCACCGGTAGCATGGTCTGCTCCTGAAACTTCACCATCAGCATCACCGTTCTTAATCATGAGTACTCCAAGATAAAGCGGGTCCTCTATCAGTTTTGAAGCCTCATCGTGGGTCATGCCTTTGCTTTTCCTGAGCTCAACCATCAGATTTACATAATGATCTTTCTTTTCATGCGATTTTGGATTAACTATCGTAGCTTTTGATATATTCTTTAATCCCAGCCTTGCAGCATGTGCATTTATCTCTGAAGGATCCCCTATCAGTATTATCTGAGCCAATTCTTCCTGCAGAACAATATCAGCAGCTTTAATTGTTCTTTCTTC
>PLLX01000062.1 GCA_003141415.1 Bacteroidales bacterium | reverse complement strand
CCTTTTAATACATAGCCTATCAAACAAAAAGTTGAACATTACAGAGATTAGTACAAACTATTAAACATTAGCCAATAATTAAATCAAAAAAGATTTGTAAAGAACCTAAGGTAACAATTCAATAATGTACATAATAATCATGGGTATCCACCCCTACTGGGGATACCCGCCCTCCCTGGGTCATCGATACTGGTGGGTGCTACATAAATGAAATCACGGGACATTCTTGAACGTGAGAAATGAGAGATGTTAAAAAAAAATTCAAAAAAAAATTAGTTTTTAGCAAATTGAGATAACTGAAAAATTTTGTAAAAAATTTTCTAGTACAAAAAAAACGATAATATATGATTGTATCTATAGGTTTTATCAAGCGCTATGCCTAAGAATAAGAACGCCTATCTAAGGTATCTGATTATTCATTCCCAATTGAAGAGGAATAAGTACAAGCAAGGGTATCCCAAAAAGGAAGACCTGCTCTGGGTTCTTAATGATCAAGGTTATGATGTTTCTGGTACAACACTTGAAAAGGATTTAAACTTCCTTAAAAATGAGAGTGGAGCACCTCTTGAGTACAACAGGTATCAGAAATGTTATCGTTATATAGAGGACTGGGAGTTTGATATACCCCTTTCTCCTGAAGATGTCAGAATCTTGCATATGCTTATTCACAAACTGGAGATTTTCGGTGATGCTCAGGAATTCAAAATGGTGAAAGATTCTATTGACAGGCTGAGTGATCATTTTAACTTGATGCACAACACCACGATGACAAAATTGACAAGTATATCCTCTTTGAGTACACAAAAGGATTTGCAGGGAAACATCTTCTTTCTCCAATTTATGATGCAATCTTTGAGAAAAAGGAGATCAAATTTACACACTGCAGGTTTGAATCTGACCAATCTACAGAGCGTACTATCCAACCTTATATTCTCAAAGAACACCGTAACAGGTGGTATGTGATAGGCAAAGAATATGAAGAACCACGCATTTTCGGACTTGACAGAATATGTAACCTCATCGTTTCAGATAGATACTTTATTCAGGACCCAGATTTTTATGACGAGATTTTTAAGGTTCTCAGGGATGCAGTTGGAGTCATGGCCTTCGGATTTGAATCTGAGGATGTGATATTACATTTTGACAGTTCAGAAGCCAAGTATATCAAATCACTACTGCTTCACCGCTCGCAAGAAGTAATTCAAGAGGATAAAGATGGAATTACTGTTAGTCTTCATGTAAAGATCACTTGGGAATTCACAATGGATTGTATTCTCCGTTTTGGTGATAGGGTAAAAGTAATAAAACCACAGAGTCTTGCTAATAAGGTAAGCGAGATCTATCAGAATGCTATTGATTCTTACAATCAAGAATAGACTAGTTTTCAATAATATCCAAATTTTATTCAATCAATTTTTGCTAGAATTTTTACTCCGCAAATAGGCTGAGGAGTGATAATCTATGTTTGTATAAAATTTAAATATAGGTATGGATAATAGCTTAAATCAGAATCTTCTTAATAGGTTGGAGCGTATCTCTTCAACCGCTTCAACATGTGACCTCAATTTTCAGAAACTTTCAGATGTTAGCAATGACCTAAATGAGGTTTCTGCGTTTCTGGGCATTACAACGGACCAATCTGTCTTTTTTTCATGTCTGGCAGAATTGAGTTTTCAAAAGACAGTAACCCTTGAGCATCTTTCAAAACATTTCAATTGCAGCGTGCTTAAACTGATCACATTCATGCACGAGATTGAAGCGCTCGAAAAGAAGGGTTATATACAGAAAAACATTAAAAAAAGAGGGAGAAAGTACTCATACAATGACATGGGTTTTTCAGTTCCTCATTATGTAATTGAGTCGCTTAGGAAAGCAGATGCTTCCTTGTTGGTTTCTGCCATAAAATTTGATCTACCCGGCTTCCTTAAACAGGCATCAGCAATTGTTGATGAACGCCAGGAAAACATATTAACTACCGCTCAGGTATTATCTGAAATGGAATTTCTTATATCTATGAATAGGGACCTCTCCTATGTCTCTTTCATTGACCAGACCCTTTCCCTTACTATAAGCAAGTGTACCATGTTTGCCCTGAGTTATGTTAGGTTGAAAGGCCAGTACAATGTTGGTATTGACAGTTTTGCTAATGCCATTTTTGATGACCTTGGGGAGCAGCTTGAGTTTGTTCAGGAAGTTTCTGCAGGTAATCATGAGTTAATAAGGAAAAACCTAATAAAACTTGTAACATCTGAATTTGACGGGGAAAAGGTAGTCTCCCTTGCTCATAATGCCATGAAAATATTGTATAAGTCATATCCAGATCTTCTTATTGCTGATCCTGAAAAATCAGGGCTTATTTCTTACAAATTAATTACAGAAAAGAAGCTTTACTTCAATTCCGAAATCAAGGATCAAGTTAAGGTAATAGAGGATGTTTTAAGACCTTCAAAATTCAAAATTTATCGGAGAGAGTTACAGCGCAATAAGATGAGTGGGGGAATCACTGCGATATTCTTCGGAACTCCCGGTACTGGGAAGACCGAGGTAGTTTACCAGCTAGCCCGAAAGACCCATAGGGACATAATGATGGTCGACCTCAGCCAGACAAAGAGTAAATGGTTCGGTGAAAGCGAAAAACTAGTAAAAAGAATATTTGATGACTATTACGCACTCCTAAAGAGCAGTATTAATGAACCTATCCTCTTTATAAATGAAGCCGATGGACTACTTTCAAAGCGCGTTGACCTTAACGGACGTAGCTCATCAACTGAACAGTCGCTTAATACTATCCAGAATATTCTTTTGCAAGCACTTGAGAACTTCGAAGGTATACTTTTAGCAACTACTAATCTCACCGGCAATTTAGACAAAGCGTTTGAACGCAGGTTTGCTTTCAGGATAAATTTCCTAAAGCCTGATGCTAAGTCCCGACAGAGTATATGGAAGAGTAAGATACCTGAACTGTCCGACAGAAATGCCGCAGTTCTGGGTGAAAAATTTGAAATCACAGGCGGGGAAATTGAAATTCAGGTAAAACAGGTGATTTTAAAAAAGGTTCTCAATAAAAAGGTTGATTTATTTGATGCTTTGGTTGAAAGCTGTAACAAGAACCATGGATTCACATCAAGAAAGAGGATCGGATTTTAAATAGTCTATAGAAATTAATATAACATGAAAGAAAATAAAACTTCTGAAACATTAAATTTACTTTTTATCTGCCACTTTAATCAAATGCGCAGCCGAACTGCAGAATGTATATATTCTTCAGAACCACTTTATCAGATCAGATCTGCCGGTACCGAATGTAATGGAAAAGGAAAGATAACCGGAGAACTCCTTCTATGGGCTGACTTAATTTTTGTAATGGAAGAAGAACATGAAACAATTTTAAAAGAAGGATTCTCAGCGTATACATTAAATAAGAGAATAGTCAATCTGGATATACTTGATAATTATTATTTTATGGAGCAAGAACTTGTAGATTTAATAAAAGAGAGAGTCTTCCCTTATCTCGTTTTTACAAGAGTTAATACTAAGGAAAATAATTAAATAGTTCTTCTCATAGATGTGATTCTGGATTATAGACTCACGAGGATCATGTTACTCTGGAATGTTGTGAGTTAGTTTTCAGAACTTGCCCTTATTAACAATTAATAGCAAAGGAAAACGTAGTCTAGGCATTTAATTTTGTCAATGATGCGGATATGATGTGATATTAATTATAATCATAAAATTAAAATATCTGTCTAAGACAATAAAAAACACAATAAAATCACCAGACTATGAACAAAGAAAGCGTTTTAAAAGAACTTGGTATTTATCTGTTTAACAGAGCAGGCGATATAAAAAACCTGGATAAAATAAGTAATAGTATTTACAAGGTATTAGCTTATAAAAAAGAAATTCCAAAAAAAGTATATGAGTTGATTCCTGACAAAAGATATCATGATGGATATAAAATCGTGTTTGGATTTATGTGGTATTTGGATAAACTAAAGGAGCCTCCATTTCTTGTTTATTATTCAATAATTAAAAAAATGGCTGAAAAATTAAGACTTCCTATTATTGATCTGGATGTTCAAACCAGAATTATTTTATTTACCTTAATTATAGACTTTTTTGAAGAAAATCCTGGATATCTGGATTGATACAGAGCCAGGAACCAGTATACAACCAAAATGTTAAAGAAAATTAAATGACCGGACTATTAGAGCTTCTATCTATTTAACTGGTTCTGATCAGAATTATTTGTTCTATTTTTACTTTGGAACAGCCAGGAATGATAAAACAGCACGGGAATACATAAAAGAATTGTTGGACAGAAATCCATCCGGGTAAGCTATCATTATTTAACTTTGGGGTAATTCAACTTTGGATTTTTTAGATAATCTAAATTCAATTACCATGCCAGTAAGCAAAAATGCATTCAAAAGGTATAGTCTTCTTGATAATGCTATTCGAAGAAAAAAATATCCCACACTTGAAAACCTACTTGATATACTTGAAGACGAAGGATACCCTGTATCAGTTTCAACTGTTGAGAAAGATCTCGAGACCTTACGTAGCAAGTTTTCAATGCCAATTGCATATGACAGACTCGAAAAAGGATATTATTACACTGATAAAAATGCATATTTTGATATTCCTATTACTAATAATGATGTTGAGACAATCTGGCTTGCTCTTGATAAACTGAGTTTATTTAGGCATACTGAGGCGTTCAGTAATGTCAGAGATTCCCTTGAGCGCATAATGATGCGACTTGAAATTGATCTAAATAAACGTGATAAATTCACTGAAAAAATAATTTTTTATGAACCATTCCCCACTTTTGCAGGAAGTGAATGGCTCTCAGTACTTTATGATGCAATTTGTGAATGCCATTCTGTCTCCTTTACTTTTAATGCCTATGCTAACGTAACAAATCACCTTATTGAACCGTATATATTAAAAGAGTATTCAGACCGCTGGTACGTCATTGGGAGAGAAAATAATGTACCGGTTGTCTTCGGGCTCGACAGGATCAGTGAACTGGATGTGAAGAAAGAATTGTTTATAAGGGATAAGAATTTTTATGATGACATGCGGTCAAATATTGAGCACTCTATTGGCATGTTCAATTTTGAAAAAAGAAATCATCCGGTACAGATCGGATATGATATAACGCTTGCTGATGAAATAAAAGCAAAAAAGTTTCATGACAGCCAGCATACCTCTTCTGAAGATTCTGAAGAGATCGTGATCAGTATGAATGTAAAAATGGATGAAGAACTTCTGAAAAAAGCTGTGCTACCCTATGGTTATAAAGCAAAGATTTATGGCCCCGGATTTGCAGTGAGTATGGTTAAGAGAACACTTATGAAAGCTCTGGATAACTATAAGAAGGATTGACCTGTTTGTGGACTGATCCTAATTCGGTAGCACATTCAAAATTTCTTTTTGTCTTTTAGAAGGCGTCCGTCTCCTTTACATAAATTGTTTTTCTCCAAATGAAAACATTTTTTTGCTCCGTAAATCAGTTATGGAGTCATTTACGACATTGCGCTCAGAAACGACAGAAACCAAAACTATTATATATGAAAGAAAAAAAAAAAGAACCTCCGGAAAAAAAGAAGAAAAAACTCAATCTTGAGATAACTGAACTCTTCCTGGTCAAATCAGAATGGGACAGGACATTCTTTGCTGAAATAGTCAGGGACAAGACAGAAGACGGCAAAACAATTAACCGCGGCAGTGTGGTAGTCAATGAGGGAAAAATCTGGAGCGCAGGGGAAACACAGGATGAATTGGGAAATTATCTTGATGATATATGCACAATGAAACTTGATTTTGGATTGCATGACAATGAAGGAGTCTCATCAAAGATTGCGGAGGAAAAGTACTTTCATAATTAACTCAGGTGCTGGCCCCCATCCACCTGATGCGGGGGGCTATAAAACCTTTGTGTTCTTTGTGAAATCCTTTGTGTTCTTTGTGGTTAAAGGATTTAATTTATTTAAACATCAGTCTTAATATTAAACTTTTAAAACTAATTAATTTGAAAAAAGAAAAGTACATTGATTTCAGCTGGAAGTTCGTTCCAGACAAGGAAAACAGGAAAACTCCCGACTGTAGGAAATATAATTGTGATGATCCATTCCAGCTTCTGAGATGGAGAAACGATGTAAGACTGTTTTTCCTGAACTGGAGATATGTTTGGTACACATACAAGTATCTCCTGAAATATTTTCCATTTATTGGCTTGGCGGTCTGGGCTTTAAGCGGCAGCTAGATTGCAGGACTTGCAACTCTTACGATTTATATACCGTTAAGAATAATAATAGACAAGAAAATAAGCACGCTCGACCAGCTGCAATTTCTGATGCCGGGTCTGATAGATCCACAACTCACGCCGCTATTCGGAAATCTGTTGCCATTTGAAATTGACTGATCATTTGATTGAAAAACAAATATTCCGCAAAAATGAAACAAGAAAATGATTTATTAATCCATTAATATTCTAGAATTATGACAGTTTATATTCCTTGCATGTGCTGCGGCACGCAATATACAGAAACCTGGCTTTGGATGGTATGTGATAAGTGCGGTTATCGGATTTGCTTGTCATGTCTTGGTAAACATGAAGGTCCACATGGAAATCATGGACGAAAATGCAGTCAGTGCACTTATGGATGGTTGCAGGGACCTAAGAAGTTGAAATGACATTTTTATAATTCAATAATTTGAAAATCATAAAATTCATGAATACAATCTAATCTATGAATGTAAAAAAGGACAGGATATACAAGCATGTTGAATATCTGACTGAACTCTATCCGGCAAGAAATCATGAAAACATCAAATCTCTTGAGAAGGCAGCTTCATACATAGAAATTGAATTCTCAAAACCTGAATGGATTGTTGAAAACCAGTATTTTGAAGTCAGTGGACATGAATACAGGAATGTAATCGCATCATTTAATCCGGAAAAGGATAAAAGGCTTATTGTTGGTGCACATTATGATGTATGCTGCGATTTCCCCGGAGCTGATGACAATGCCACCGGGGTGGCAGGATTGCTGGAATGCGCCAGGCTCCTTGATGAATACAAGCCCGAGCTTGACTACAGGGTTGACTTTGTGGCTTTTTGTCTTGAAGAACCTCCCTATTTTGGCACATCGGAGATGGGTTCAGCATTCCATGCGAAATCTCTTCTGGCCACAAAACAAAATGTACTAGGCATGATATGCCTTGATATGATTGGCTGTTTCTCGGAAAAACCAGGCTCACAGAATTTTCCGATGGATGAACTGAAAAGCTGGTTTCCCGGGGAAGGCAATTTTATTATAGTTGCAGGAAGGAGTTACCAGGCAGAGTTCACCAGTAAAATATCGAAACTTATAAACAGAGAGTGTACAAAGGCTTTCCCGGTAATTGACCCGAGACTTAAAGAACTCTTGGAACTTTCAGATCACAGGAATTATATTGATATCGGAATTAATGCCGTGATGATAAATGATACTGCAATGCTTCGAAACATGAACTATCACACTGAATTTGATACAATCGAAAAGGTTGATTTTGACAAGATGGCTGAGGTAATTAAAGGGTGCTATAATGCAATAATATGCCTCTGAGCCTAAGGATAAAAAAATAAACAATGTGTCTGAACTTTGTGTCCTTCGTGAAATAAGATAATGAACTCACTCAGGGGCGCCAAAATGAATAAATGCAAAATTGCATATATAAACGGAACCAAACCCGAAAAACCTGTATGGAAACATGACTCGGCTTTTCTGACTATCTTGTGTTTTGTTGCTTATAATCTTGGAAAATTCAACAGGGAAATGAGGTCTTTTTTTTATGGAACACATTATTAGCGAATTGAGATATGTAAAGGGAGTCCCCATTGAATATTTTAAAAAACACAATGAGGGAATGCCATCGACTTATGCTATGATTTGGTGCATGATGGCTACCGGCATCTCACGTATTTTCACAAAAGAGGATATGAAGGAATTTATGTTCCGCCTTCCGCTCGCCCTTCATTCCATAGATCTCGTAGAAACATGGTTAATTAAGGACAGGCTGATGCATTATAAACATAAAGAAAACGAATATGTGCTTACACTTGATGATGTTATGATGCATTTCGGAATGGAGGCTTCTGATCATTATGAAAACTTTTCGGACCGTGAAACCTATCTTCAGGAAATATCATTAGGCATAAATGCTGCCATGATTGTGGGGTGTTTTGGTAATTTTTCGGTAATTGAGCCGGAGAAGAGCAAGAATTTCTGGGAAATGTTTGCTCCTCCGAAACCTGTCCCTGAGCCGGGACTAGAGCTTATGGCAAAAGCTGAATTCTTTGCGAATGACCTTATGAGATTTATACCTGTTGATATATTTAAGAACAGAAATCCTAAGATGATTGAAAAGGAGAAGGAACTTGCAGCAAGAGTTGAAAGGATAAAGAACCTGCCTGAATTTGATATTAAGAAAGTGCCTCCGGGGATTATCAGAAAGTGCCTTGAGATAATGTTTAAGGAAGAATATGTTAATTATCTCCCATATAAAACCGAGGCGTTTTACAAAAAGGGAGAACCAAACATTTATCTGGCCTGGCTGATAGCAAACGATTTTATGGTAATGGATGGCCCTGGCACACATGAGAAAGAGGGAGTAGAACTCGATTATATGGACTATGTTCGTGAAGGGGGATTATTTAACTTAGGTGAAACAATTGAGATGTATTGCCTTGAAGATCTTGGGTCGATGCTGAAGGGGTTGTTTTTATAGTAATATTGGGTTTAGATTTAACAATTAATTCAACAGTAATAAACATTAATCAATGGAGTTTTATAAAACTCTAATTATTCTGAATTTAATTAGTAGAAAAATAGATAAATAAATTGCTTATGAAAACCTCAGAATCGGACGAGAGACCCCTCTCAGAAGGTAATACTAAAGGAAAGAATGAACCTCTCCATTCAACTCTTGTCATAGATAGTCTGATGCGCTGGACATTAGTTAACGGTATTGGTACAAAAGATGATTTGCTGGAATTTTTATTTCGTGTTGCATATATAATGGACCTGAATGGACTTCATTCTAAAATTGATTCAGGCAACTTTATTGCAGCGTATGGATTCAGAGAATCAAAGTACAGATTAACCACAGATGATCTGGCAAAATATATCGGCTACAGGTGTTTAAATTCAAATGAAAGTTATCTTCCTAGGGAATCTTTTTTAAAAAGCACTTTCATGAACGGATTCAATGCAATGATGATAGCTGGCAAGTATGGAATAGAGCTTTCGGTACCTAAACATTTTACTGAAAAGGATGGAGAAAAATTAATAGTCGGTGGCCCCGAAAATACTCCAGAATATGTCGCTTCTGCCGAAAAGATTGCAATGAAACTGATGAAAAATTTTCCAGCTGAGGTGTTCGAGGGTAAGAACCTGGAATTCATAAAGGGAGAAATGGCTTTACAGCCTTACACCGACCATCTTCCTCAGGTTAAGCTTCCCAGACCAACACCAGCCGACTATAAAAAACGAGAGGATATTCTTAAGATGATGAAGGAAGGAACAGGCGGCCCTGGTATTCAGGATAAAGAACTTAATCTTCTGAACTCTTTCGACTGGTCTCATGAACTTACCCAAGACGGAGAATTATATGGACTGAAAACTGCGCTGGGTGAGGTACTTCTACCTCCTCTTTTTGAGAATTTCACAATGATGACAAATCAGGAGCTAAAAAAAGGAGACAGGGTTGTTACCCAGCAGGGAGGCAAATGGGGAGTGTTACTTGTAGATGGGAAGGGCACCTGGATTATAAAACCAGAATATGACTACATTGGTTATCCGAATGATGTGACTCATGTTTGCAAAAATGGCAAATGGGGAGTACTAGACATCCCAAAGGGAGTATATATTATTGAACCTGATTGTGAAACAGTATTTGACAATAATGGATTCCTTTTCTGCAACCGTATAGGATTTTATAAAAAGAATGGCAAATACGGGGTTCTGGGAGACTGGGGCGCACCCACAGAACCTGCTTTTGAAGAAGTCGATATGGAACCGGAAGGGAATGTTAGGGTTAAGTACAATGGTGAATGGGGTTTCATCGGAGAAGACAATAAGTTCATCGCGGAGGAGGATGAAGCTTATTATTACTATTCCGTGGATTAAAAGTGCAAATCACCTCCTAATTACTTTGATAATTTACAGAATAATGGAGAAATAAGAATTATGAATTAAAAAATCACTAAAGTTCACAGCTTAAATTAATAACCAGTATGAATAAAATTAAAAAACTTGAAACCGATTACCCGATCTATTGCCCTTTTTGTGATGAGTTAATAAGGGGTGACGAAGAAGATGGACCATGTTTCTATGAAAGTGGAGAATGCGAACACCTAATTTTTGTTGCTACGGATTGTAGTTTTGAGGAATTCACTGAAAGATTTTGTAAAAATATGAATGTTGATCTTGAGAAAGTAAAATCGTTAGATGATGCAGCCAATGCATATTCAAATATCGACGAATTCACTGATAATGTTACCATTCCCGGATCAATAAAATATGCAATTTATGAAGGGCTAGGTGGTTCTTTAGGTGCATATTTTGGATTTGCACCAACAGATAAATAGAGGAAACGGCGAGATAATCAGATGTACTTTGCAAACAAATTTACAAGTAAAATGAGAATTACCGACTACGGCTACCTGGATATTAGAATTTATAATCCGATAACTGAAGAAGAAATCATCAATTTTATGTCCCCGAATTATGAAGCAGAATCTCTTTCAGGAATTTGGTTCCTTGATAATCCTGAGAATCCTTTTTTAAAGAACAAGGAGCTTGAAGAAGAGTGGGATACATTCATGAAAGATCACAAAGAAAGCTTTGAAGTTGGGCCATTATCTTTCTTTGCTATCGAGGAATTTCTTTTGACGTATAATGATGAATCTCTTCAAACCATAAGACACAGCAGTTCTGCTATCGGCCATGGAATGGGTGGGACTGTTGCGTGGTATGTGGTTGATAGTTATATTGAAGTTGAAGAGGCTGACCTGGAGCGCATGAACTCTGATGATGCAAGGATTAATTAGAATTTATTACCTGGTTAGGATCAAATACAATAATTTATATGAAAATAATTCAATGTTCACCCGAAATGTCCACTGACAGAATGTACTGCCCGTCAACCGATGAAGTAATCTTTGCTCCTTATTATGAGGAGATAAACGAAAATGCCGAAGCATTCATAGCTTACTGGCATGGAGAAGTATTAGATCAACCATCAATTACCAACGAAAAGCTTAAAGCAGCCTGGGAGAAATACTTTAAAAATTGGGATGCACTAAATGAAGAACTGGATCCCTTTGAGATTGTGGAAAAATTCTTAAAGAGTTACAAGAATTCAAAGTGGAAAGTATTAGAATGTGCTTTTCATGGAATGGCCTGTGGCCCGGTATCAACAACTGTTTATTATGTTGTAAAAGCCGATACTATTATTGAGGAAGACCCGGCTCCAGGTAAAGACCCATTAGAAGGGCTGACAGAAGAAGAAATTGAAAAAGAGATTCTAAGCAGACAACTTAGAAGTCTTCTAGGATAATTTTATTAACCATAAAGCTTATAGAGAGTAATTCTCCGAATAATAGAAATAAATTTAATATGAAAGAAGAAATAATAAATGGAATTGCATATAAATTACCTGAATCGCTTAGCGGTTTTCAGCAACAACTTTATGTGCATTTGATTAACTGGAAGTGGAAGAATATTACAAGGGAGGAAGGTATTTATAAAAAGAAAGTAAAAGGCATTACTCGAGAATATAAATATGATGCAATTTTGCCTGAGTCTGTTCACACAAAATACCCGTTGATCTATCCTCCCATTTTATCAGACTTATTATCGCATAAAGAAAAATTTCCATTTAAACTTCATCAGCATTTCAATCACATGGTTAGCTCGCAGGCAGCTAATGTAAACCTGTTTTTACCAATCCTGTTAAATCCTAAAGTCAATGAAATTTTTCATGAACTCAAATCTGATTTTAAGAGTTTGGCTACGGATCAATTATATAAAGGACTCCGAATAGAGTTTTGGGATAGTAATTCCTCCGATGAAAAAGGAATGTTAGGCGACCACTCCGCAAGGTCAGGTACTGATTCAGACATTGCAATAGCATATTATAACAATAATAATGAGCTTTGTTTGTGGTTGATAGAACATAAGCTTACAGAAAAAGAATTCACCGACTGCGGAGGGTATAAAAGTGACAACCGAGACGATAAAATACATCTTTGCGAGAAATCATTTTCTGATATTCTGATGAACAAAAAACTATGTTATTATCATGATGTTAGAAAATTCAATTATTGGAAGATCACTGAGGCTAATAAATCATTTTTTGTAAACCATGAAAAAATATATTCATGCTCGTTTAAAGGAGGGATGAATCAGTTATGGCGTAATCAATTGTTGGGTTTAGCGCTTGAGAATGAAGGGTTATATAAGCATGTTTGTTTTTCTGTAGTTCATCATCCAGGCAATAACGATTTAGAAGATTCAATTAATAGCTATAAAGATCTGATTGATAATAATCCAAAATTCTCAACATTAACATCATCTGATATAATAAATGCTGCAAGTAAATCAGGTGATGATAAGCTTGGCGAATGGATCAATTGGTACAAAGAATTGTACAACATATGATACGATTAGTCAAAATATGGTTCCGTATATATTATGCAAATAAATATGACAACAATTAATAACGGTTTAGTTTTAAAATCAATTAATGAACTCTTGGGTGAAAAATTCTTTATTCCAGCTTACCAGAGAGGTTTCAGATGGACTGATCAACAGGTAAAAGATCTGTTAAATGATATCTGGGAGTTTGTGAATGAACCGCCTGAACAAGAAGAGGGGAAGGAAAAACCTTTTTATTGCTTACAACCAGTTGTGGTAAAACAGTATAATAAAGATCAATGGGAAGTTATTGATGGGCAACAAAGGTTAACTACGATTTTTTTAATCCTGAAAAACTTAGAAAATATTATTGATGGTGATAAAAAGAATTTTAAAAGCATAATTTTTGATACCAGAAAAAATAGTGAGCAATATCTTAATAACATCTTAGAAAAAGATAAGGATAATAATGTCGATTATTATCATATTTTTAATGCCAATTTAACTATTAATGAATGGTTTAAAGAAAAAGCAAATAATGGTTACCCTAATGCAAGAGTTAAGTTTTTGTCTCCGTTTATTGAAAATACAAAAGTTATTTGGTATCAGGTTAATGATGGTTCAAATGCAATTGACATTTTTACTCGGATTAATATTGGTAAAATTCCGTTGACAAATTCTGAATTAATTAAGGCATTGTTTTTAAGAACTAGCAACTTTAGAGGATATAAAGCTGATAAAGGGGACAAGAATAACAGAATCAGATTAAAGCAACTGCAGATCGCCAGCGAGTGGGATAAAATTGAAAATTCATTACAGGATGATCAATTTTGGTATTTTATAAGTAATAACACTAGAAAATATGCTACCCGAATTGAGTATATTTTTGACTTAATGAAAGATAAAAAAGATGGGAATGATCAATATTTCACTTTCTATAAATTTAACGAAGAATTTGAAAGCAGTAAGCAAGGTAAAAAAAATCCTGACATTGATGGAATTTGGCTTAAAATCAAGAAGTATTACCTCACATTTGAGGAATGGTATCATGCTAGAGACCTATATCATCTAATAGGCTTTTTAATATCGACTGGAAGTAGTATTCTCTATTTAAAAAATAATGCCGAATCAAAGACTAAAACTGCTTTTAAAGATTTTTTAAAAGAAGAAATAAGCAAAATAATAGCATGCCAGATAAACGATCTTGAATATGGTAATCCGATGGTTAAAACAATTCTTTTACTTTTTAATATTCAAACAATATTATCAAATAAAAAATCAAATATTCGTTTCCCATTTGATAGTTTTAAAAAAGAGAATTGGGATATTGAGCATGTTCGATCCCAGACAGACAAAACTATTTCCGGAAATTCAAGAAGAGATTGGGCCGCAGATGTTTTAGAATTTTTTACTGGTAAGAAAGAATGGGAAGAACAGGAAAAAGAAATTGATCTTTTTGAAGAGCCCAATAAGCGGATTCCATTTGCCCTGCTTAAAATAATAGATGATGAGAAAATTGATGATATTGAATTTGAATCTCTATACAATGAGATATCCATAAAATTCAAAGAAGAAAATGAACCAGAGAATGTTGTCATTTCAAATCTGACACTTTTAGATGCAGCGACAAACAGGAGTTATAAGAATGCATTTTTCCCTATTAAACGAATGACAATTATTGAAAATGACAGGAACGGAACATTTGTGCCAATTTGCACTAAAAATGTTTTTCTTAAATCTTATAGTAAAAAACTTGATGAGGTAATGTATTGGAATAGGAACGATGCCGATGACTATTTAAGCGCAATTAAAGAGACACTAAGTATTTATTTACCATCTCAAATAGAACATGATGAGCAATAATAAAGTACCTACTCAATCTGGTGAACGATTAACATTCATCCAACTTTTTAATGAAAAAGGATACAATATTGAAATCCCCATAATTCAAAGAGATTATGCTCAAGGTCGAGAGTCTGCTTTTGAAGTTCGTAATTTATTTCTTGATGCTCTCTTTGAGTATCTCGATGAAAATCTAGAACACAGAGATCTAGACTTTATATATGGGACACTCTTAAATGGAAATAGTAAGGACGAAACTAAATTTATTCCTCTTGATGGACAACAACGGTTAACTACCCTATTTCTATTACATTGGTATTTAGCGACTAAGGATGGTAAATTAGATGAATTACAGGCGGTTCTTATTAAGAACAACAAATCAAGATTCACTTATGAAACAAGAGCAAGCTCCGGCGAATTCTGTGATTCACTATTATCAAACAATATAAATCTATCAGCATTATTACCAGCTGATGAGCACAAAAACAATAGTCTATCTAAAACTATCCAAGATAGTTATTGGTACTTTTTGTCTTGGGGAAATGACCCAACAATAAAGGCAATGTTAATTATGCTTGATGCGATTCACTTAAAATTTCAAGACACATCAGGTTTTTTTAACAGGTTAAGTAATCTGGGTAATCCGGTAATTACTTTTCAGTTTCTAAATTTGGAGGAGTTTCAACTAACTGATGATCTGTATATAAAAATGAATGCCAGGGGCAAGCCACTTACCCCTTTTGAAAATTTTAAAGCTAAGTTTGAACAACTAATAAAAAAAATGACTTTCACAGATGTACCTAAATATAAATTGTTGTTTAATGATTCAGTAGAAACTGTTTCTATCATGGTTTATTTTTCTCATAAAATAGATATAGATTGGGCAAATTTATTCTGGAATTACAGAGATAAAAAAGACAATATTTTTGATGAGAAATTGATGAATTTTATTAGGGCAACCGCTATTAATCACTATTCAAATTTCTCAACAGACAATAATATTAATAAGAACGTTAATTACTTAATAGATAGAAGAAATGAAGTCATTACATTCCAGAGATATATTGGACTAAGATGCTTTGATGAAAAATTCACAACTGATTTAATAGAAATACTGGATCTATTGAAAAATGGAGATGAAAAGGCAAAAAAATATCTTCCTAATTATTTCTATTTTGATGAAGAAGAGATTTTTAGAAAAGTAATTGATAATAGTTTTGATAACTTCACACAGAGAATACAGTTTTACGCCTACTGTCAATATTTGATACTTTGGAAATCTTCTGATGGTTTGGAAGAATGGATGCGGATTATTCACAATCTTTCAGAGAATACTATTTATAATAGTGAGGAAGATTTTATAAGGTCCATAAAATCTGTATCCAGACTTCTTCCTGAAAGTAAAAATATTATAAAATACTTTTCAGATAATCTGCCTGTTACTGGATTTAATGGCCAACAAATACAGGAAGAACGGATAAAGGTATCCCTAATTGAGAAAGATGATCAATGGAAAAATGCTATTTATGATATCGAGCAACATGAATATTTTAAAGGACAAATAGAATTTGTTTTAAAATTCTCCGAAATAATTGAATATTATCAAGGTAACTCAGGTTGTAACTGGACAGCTGAAGAAGATTCAAATTTTCTTAATTCTTTCAATAATTATGCTGAAAAAGCAAAATCTGTTTTTGATGCCAATGGTTTAAAAGATTTTGCATACTATCTATGGGAAAGAGCATTGCTTACCAAAGGAGATTATCTTCTATTTGAGAGTAGAAATCTGAGTTTTTTAATAAATGGCAAGGATAGAGACATTAGTTGGAAGAGATTATTATTGGATGGTGGCAAAAGAGATGATCGTCCAAATCACGAAATGAGAAGAAATTATGTCAAAGAAATATTTGATGACCCATATTTTGATCAAATTGATATTGAAAATAGTTTGAAGAATATTATTGAAGAATCAAAAGATACTATTGATGGTTGGCGAAAGTATTTTATCGCTATACCTGATATTTTTAATTATTTGGGTGCAAAGAGATATATACGGCTGGATGAGTATTCCAATAACATTTATTTGCTTAAGAAGGAACGTCTAAGTGGAACACATGCTGAATTATATACATATGCATTCTTTATTAAATATTTGAAAGACAAAGTTACAGAATGCAAGCCATTTTCAAATATTTGTTACTATGACGTTAATGGTTATGATGAAAATGATAAACCATGTATATTAATTAACGAATGGCATTACTACGAATCAGAGTATGAAATAAATATTAGGTATTTGCCCAGTGGAGCAAAGTTTGAAATTCTTTTTCTTGACAGAAAAGGTAAAACCATACCCAAGGAGATTATCGATATTTTGAATTCACTGAATTTTACAGAGTATAAAGGAAATTCAGTTTTTGTTAATGAACTATTGGCAGGAACTAATGGATCTCTATTACTTTTAATAAAGGCTATATGTACCTCTTTTAAACAACTTACATTATAAGTTAGGCGGATTAAAGTCTTGACATCTTCCTAAAGAAAGAAGTTTACTTAAGTTTTCTTTTTAGCAGGTCTCTGTTCTTCTGTTTGTTGGCCATAACCTGTACAATGAGTTATATCACATTGAAATCAGAGGTATCCACCGCTATCCGGATACCCACTACCACCTGCCCATTTTCCTATGTGGGTACTACATGAATGAAATCTGGGGACACACTTGATATTTTAAAATTAGTGATGTCAAAAAAAATCTAGAAAATTTCCGAGTATCAGTAAAATGAGGGATCAGAAAAAATTTATAGGATTATTTTGTAGTTTAGAAAAAAGAAGAGACAAAGTAAAAAACACAATAACGTATAAATTAGTCGTTGCTGTGAAAAATGTCATATAAGGTTGTTGGGCTACTTATTTCAAGCGATTTACCTAAAGACGTTATAAGCGATCTTGCTTTCTTTGTCTCTAAAGGAGTAAACTCATATTTTGCAATGATATATGTACTATCTGACTGGTCGAGTTTGGGATAGTGACTAAACGGATAATTAAGCGTAAGGATAACCGGCAATTGCTTTATCTTTTTTGAAATCTTCCCATTAAGCAGATCTTTAACAAACTTCCCCAAACTGCCTTCATATATGTGTGTATTCTTGACATATTCATCAGCGTCTTCAAGCACCAACAATGGACTTTTATATTCCAAATAATCCAGCATTTCCAGATTATAGGTAGGAGCATCCCATTTACTGAGATAGAGAAATCGTCTTCTTAACACCCTTGTAAGATAATGCAAATAGGTTGATTGCCCATTGCCTGGCCCTCCTGCAAGTATTATAAGCCCGGTCGCATTATCAGATTCCAGAATTTCCGTGATCTTTCCCTCAAAATTCTTTATATCATTATTAAAGAGAATGTCAGGATCAATAATCTTATCACTTAGTCTGAGAATTTTTTGATCACCATTTAAAAAATTATCAATATAATAAATGCAGTTATAATACTCCTCCTTTTTAAAACGGGTCTCAATGGTTTCAAAAAGATTCTGCATCTTTTTTTCCGGAATATGTCCGGAATAATAAACTGAAAGACCGTTACCCACAATTGAAATAAGAAGGTCTTTCTGAAACCACGCATACCATCTGTATATTTTTTTCTGGTCACTGAAAGGTAATACATGAGATCTTATGAAGATATTCTTTTTCTGCACTTTCAGATCGAAAACCCACTTAAGAACCTCCTGTTCATTGCATTGGGAGTATGTACGCACGAGATATGGTGCGTCATTTATACAACAAAATAAGGTGGTAAGGTCATTTTCAATATAAAATGGATATTGAACTATATTTATGTACGGAGTAAGATCAAATTTTTGATCAACTGGAAGTTCAAGAGTATTGTTCCGTTTTGCAGCCATCTCTTTTTATTTCCTGAAACCTTTAATCTCTTTAGGAATGTAATCGAATGAATTGCTCGCTTGACTATATATTTCTGCCAGAGTCATAGGTCTGGTGACAGGGATTTGAAGCCTAAGTTTTGATACCAGTATTTCAGCCTTTTTCGTTTCCAGTTCCCTGAACTCATATAGCGCTATAAGTCTGCCCTTTCGAAGAAGAGCAGGATCAATTTGCGAAAGATTTGTGTTGAAAGTGCAGATGATCTGCAGCTTAAGACAGAACGACAGTAATCCATCCGTAATATTAAGTAGTCCTGATATGGAAAGGTTTCTTCCCATATTCCGGTCTTCAATAATATTTTCTGCATCTTCAATAATAAGAACTGAATTAGTGTGTTGAAGCATAAGCTCCATAAAGCTATCGGATGTTAGATCCATTGAAAATTGTGGAGGGATATAAATTATTTTTTTATTAAGTGTCCGGGCAAGATAGCGTATATACGTTGTTTTACCGGTTCCAGGAGCACCATGCAATAAAACCACCCCCTTATCATCTTTTGTGTTCAAACGTTCAGTAATCCGGTTATGTACCGGCATGAAATCATCATTGTAATTGTTTTCAATGCTTATTTTGAAAGGTTTTAGCTGAAACTGCTTTACTTTAAGTTCCACACCGTTGCTCGTTTTCTTTGATAGGATCAGGTAAAAATTGTCTTCTTTCTTTTTCTTCACCAATTCCAGCTTATTTCTCATTGCTGATACTCCATCTATAAATTCAGAATAACAGCCATGAGAATAAATAATTTCAAGACTGGAAAAGTATTCTTCTTCAATTATGACAAACAAGTCCCTTTTGAGAAGAATCAACATGATTTTTTGATCATGACTTTTAAAATTTGTAAGAGTGATTATATTTCTTTTAGGTACGTCATATTGTGATAATATCCAGTCGGTTATTTTAATTACTGATTCTCTTTCACACGAAAACTTGGCACTTGAGGGAAGGTGTTGATTGAGAGCAGCGAAAAATGAGTCTTCCTCAAACATTATATCCTCATGTGCGTCAAATGCCCGGTGTTTTATTAATAGAGATTTTACGTCTTCAATTGTCAAAGGTGGCAGCTTAATAGATTTCATGGTTTCCTGTTAAATCCAATCTTATTTTTCTTTTCAAACCTGTAATCCGGATCCTGCATACTGAAAATATCAGCCAAGATCGCAGGATTTTCAGGAAACTTATTCATTCCGAGACTTTTAGCCAGATCCATGGTCTTCTCTATAGTCAGTTTCTTAAATTCATACAATGCAATGAGTCTGCCTTTCCTAAGCAATGCCTTGTCGATACGGCGAAGATCAGTATTAAAGGTACATATCACCTGGAGATTAAGGCAGTCAGATAGTAGTCCATCTGCAACATTCAAAAGGCTGCTGACCGGAAATGTCCTGATGCCTTCATCTACCAGAATATTTTCCGCATCTTCAATAATCAGAATTGAGTTTGGATAGTCAATCATAAAAGTTACAAAATTCAACGAGGAAAGGTTTGACGCTATGGCTGGTGGTACATAGATCAGCTTTTTGTTAAGGATAAAAGAGAGGTAACGCAGATAGGTCGTTTTACCAGTGCCAGGAAGCCCATGCAGCAGGACCAGACCTGTATCATTAGGAGTTTGAAGTCGTTTTAAGATATAATCATGGATGGGATGGAAATCATCATTATAATGCAGATCAATATCCAGGGCTGGTTTTGGTACGGTGAAACTCTTGAGGCTTAAATTTGCATACATATCCTGAGCCAGGATATTCATTTTACCTTCCTCTTTCATTTCTCCTTCTGATGTCTTGACAAGGGAATACAAGAGCGTGATCCATTCCTGTGATTCATTTTCTGGGGTCTCATTGTCGTAAAGCAGATTTACTCCCTCTTCAGAATAACAAATAAGCAGATCTTTCTTAAGAAATATCATCCATCTTTTAAGTTCCATATCTCCTGTATTTTCATCATATTCTTCTTCAGAAAGTACATTTAAGGGATTGGGTTTGTAATGGGCAATTAGTTCCGTAAAAAGCTTCTTTTTATCGATTTCCTGCATGACAGTTATATCGGGTATTTTACTATTTAGCTGGGTATACAAATGAAATCCGGAATTGATTTTGGAACCGAGTTTTTTGTAATCAATGCCCCGGGTATGAACTTTATTCAGTTGTTCTGAAGCGATTGAAGGGAAATGAATATTTTGATCCATGGAGAAGAAAGGTTATTATTACAGGATATATGTATAAACAATTATATTCAAGGAATAATCAGATCATTAACTGATTACTAAAAAGTCCTTAAGAACCTCATCACTTCCTTGCTATCAGGATTGCCTTTGCAATCTTCCGGTAAGTCTGTGTAATAAAAATTACCATAAACAAGATCCTCAATATAATCTGTTCTGAAATTATCACTAAAACTTTTTCTGGTATTATTATTCCCTGTTTTCACAAAAAACTTCTCATCGCTTCTAATGAGGAAAAGTTCTTTTGTTCGAAGGCGTCCTTTAAAATACATTTCCAGTGTTTCCGTACTGATCTTGCATATGATGGTTGCCTCATTCCTGTTACATCAACATTCAATGTAAAGATTATGTTCCTGGAGTTCGACATCGGTTCTTTTAAGTAACCTTAGTATAGGACCCTCTGAATTCAAAAGGTCTCTTATTTCCTTTATTTCTTCAAACATTTCTTTGTTTATTTTATTTTTCTTCAGCTAACTGAAGGGTCTTTTAGCTCAATGACAATGATTAAAAATGGCAATTCCAATATTTTATAAATATTCTTCTCTATTAAATCTCAGATCAGAGTTTTCTCAAAAGTACAGATTTAAATTTACATATTTATGCTATCCAATTCTTCCTCTCTTTAAACTTTTCTTAACATTTAGAAAAGTTGTACAATTGACAAAAGCATTCCTATAAATGAACAAAAAGTTTCTGTATATCTCTTGAAATTTATGCAAATGGGGGAAAGAGATTATCTAAAAAGGATATAATTAAAACCTTTGCACTAATTCTGGATAAAATCGTAAAGGCAAATGTGGAATCTTTGCGAAAATGAGATTTCATAGTAAGAGAGGGACATGGGTATGATAAGTTCTATTTGAATCGGATTGACAGCTCATACAATATGATTCTACAGTGACTGATCCACTATATTCTGTATGAAGAAAAGATCTCCGAAAAAATCCTAAACAATGGACAATATCGTTCTTTATTAATACAGATTAAAGAAGACCCAGCAGCCATTTTTGTGACAGGAGAAGAAATGAAGCCGACCAGAAAAAAACAACTACTTGATAACTATATTTCCAAAGCATAGCTTACGTCGGCAGGAATATCAAGTATTTGGATCTTAATTGGGACATTATCCTCAATGTAGCTCTCCGAGGAAGTTAACATTATTTCTTTAAATGAATTCTCATCAATATCATATAGATAAACGAAATAATGAGTGAAATCATAACATTCAAAGATTTCACCTTTTTTCATAATTTGTGGTAATTATGCAGGTAGAATGACAGAGAAGTAATTTAGCAAAAAATACAGTTAATATTTGATTTATAGGTTTCATTATCAGAGGTCTAAAAATAAACTGCTCATTTAATAAAAGTTCGTTTATTTAGACATCTAGAAAGACATAACCATATTTGAAATGAGGACTTTCGCAGAGGTCATTTTCGAATTTTTTCTATTTTTTTGGATTTTCTCAAAACCCTCACCCCAAAAATTCCGTTGACCAGCTCTCTCATATTTTGAGTCTTTCCTGACTAAAATTAAACAGTAAATCATATATTATGAAAATGTAAATTCATGAGATGGCTTGTTATTGGCTATGATATTTATCAATAAGATCTCAGGCATTTTACTGCACGCTTTGAAGACGAATTAAATTTTTAAATGTGGTAGCAGAGTACTCACATTAAAGACTTCTTGACTAGGTTTGTTAGAAAATCGTATACTTTCAATAAATAAAAATCGAGGTTCATCATAAAACTGACGAAGACATGAGAATTTTATATAATTGAAGTCTCTTTTTTATTAAATTTGGTGTACTTGAATCGTAATCTTAAGATATTCACTTAGTAAGTATTAATTAAAAAAGGAACTTTGGAAAAACTATTTTTAATTTTTATAAAAGCGTCTTCCTTTACATTTTTTTATAAAAAAACTATTGATTATGTTTTTCATGCTCTAATCCAAGAGCTTAACTTAACCTTAGAAAAATTAAGTATACTTCTCATAAATGTTCCATTTATGAACAATCGTAATTGTTCTAAACAATTGTACGCGTCTAAAGGTATCATTTTTAATATTAAGAGTTTAACCTAAAGAATTACAATCAACTTTGATTTGTTAACAAATGAAGAAATAGAAGATACTATTAAACAAACCAGTATTTATTTGAATCACTATTAGTTAGAAAGGAGTAAATATGAATATTAAAATCATTTTCGCATTTTTTATTGCTGTACCTCTTTTATTTATAAACGAAGTCCAAGCACAATCAAAATTTCAAAAATTTGGTGAAAGTGCCAGAAGATCATTCGAAGGCGCAAAACAGCGTACAGTTGAAGCGTCTCATAGTACAGCAGAAAAAGCCAAAACTACTTGGGCTAATTCAGCTCCAGCCCGTCAGCAAGCTTGGAATAATACCAAGAC
>PLLX01000234.1 GCA_003141415.1 Bacteroidales bacterium | reverse complement strand
TTTTTAATTAAAGCTAAAGTAGCTTTCATCAAACCTGAACCAAGACTTAAACGGGCAACACCTAAATCCTGCAGTTCACGAACAGATGGAGGTAATCCTGCCCCAATTCCAGGGTTTGAAAGAATATTAATTGGGGCATTAATTTCCTTAACCAGTGTTGAAATCGTTTCTTTTCCCCATACAGGCTGAATAAATATGCAGTCTGCACCTGCTTCCCTGTATTTATTGCCACGCTTTATTGATTCAGATAATTTTTCTCGTAGCGAACCTGACGAAGTATAAAATGAATCAGTCCTTGCATTAATTACTAAATGAAAGCCCAGTGAATCTGATAATGCACGAATAGCTGATATTCTTTCACAAAATTCCATCTCGTCAATTAATACTGGATTTAAATCAATACTGTCTTCAATGTTTATTCCAACAATTCCTGTTGCAATTATCTTTTTAACCGAATCAATTATTTCATTTAAATTATTTCCATATCCGGCTTCTATATCCACAGTTACCGGAACTTGTACTGCATTTACGATCCCCGTTATAGATTCAATCATTTCTGACAATTGTATTACCTGGCAGTCAGGATAACCTAGAGAGGCAGCTATTCCCATACTTGTTGTTGCGATTGCTTTATAGCCACATGCTTCTATTAATTTAGAACTTCCGATGTCCCACGAGTTTAACAGAACCAGAATTTCTTTGTCTTGATGAAATTTCAAGAACATTTCAGCTTTTTCTTTTTGAATACTTGAAACCATAATCTTGTTATTTTATATTGTTTTATATAAACACATCTAACTTCTCATTGAATATCGATTAATGGTCAAATAAATATAACAATTGTTACAATCTTTTAGCAGTAGTTTATTGTCTTGTATTTGTCATATTGGCAGGGTGAATCTTTACTAACGGTAATACTTAGTGTTAATAATCAGGGCGTTACAAATCTATCTTCCGTCAATAAATTTGTTAAGGTATATCAATTTTTGCTGTTCGCTTAAGAATTTAACTGAGCAATCTCGATGTGGGGAATTGCCACTAACTCATTATATGTCAACTAAAGGTATATATATTTTACTAAATTATAGTGTCTTTGTCTACCTGAAATGGATTTATACCTGACCTGCTTTGTGAGCTTTAAAATATTTTCCTGCTGTGGTAATCTTCCCTGCAATACCAAATCATGACAGTGATTAACAATCCTTGAAGCCCCGCGAGAGCATTCCCCGCTGCGACTCGACTGAGCTCGTCGAAGACTTGCTGTGAGGAACTTCAATCTGAAAACGATTCTGTCTCGAATGCATTACAGATCATCAAACGGACTCCTTATCTTCTGAATGCTCTGAGTAGTCACATGTGTGTAGATCTCCGTCGTTCTGCTGCTCTTGTGTCCTAGTAACTCCTGAATTCAGTACCCGACTCCAGAAGATGTGTGGCATAGCTGTGCCTCAATCCATGCAACGTCACTCCTCCCTTCAAACCAGCCCTTTTGTATGATTCTTTAAATACTTTGTCAAGACTACTTGCACTATATCTGCTACCGGGGTACTGCCCTTCAAATAAATACCTTTCCGGTTTGTAGTGTGTAATATATAAATCAATCATTTGGATCACTTTTTCCGATAGTGGAACTACCCTGTCCTTGAACCCTTTCGACTGCCTTATCCGCAACAGCTTCCGGTCTCTTTCCAAATCTCCTGAAACAAGCTCAATCAACTCACTCCTGCGCAACCCGCACGCATATATAAGACTTAACATAACCCTGTGCTTCTCATTCACAAGTGAATCCAGAATCCTTTTAACCTCCTCCTTGCTTAATACATTGGGCAATCGGTGTTGTGGCCTCGGCCTGGTAAACTCGCCCGGGTCAATAACCGACCTGTACATCTTGCCGTAAAATTTCTTCACTGCACTCACCATCTGATTCTGATACGAATAGCTTAACCCTGAAGGAAGTATGTACTCATCTACCAGTCTGACCAGATCATCTGATGTGCACTCTGAAGCTTCTTTTGGACTGATAAATCTGAGGAATGTCGTTACCATCCCGGTATATGTCTTTACCGTCGTTTCCGGATACCTGTGCGACTCCATCCATCTCCTGAACTTTGCAATGTCAGCCTCTCCCTTCTCACCCAGTGCAGCTGGAATAATGTCAGAAGTCCTTATGTTTTTCTCCTGTTGCTCAATCCAGCGTGTCCTTATCCTCTCAGCCAGATTGGGCTTTAGTCCGGAATAATCAATATAAGCTTTCTTACAAAAAGCCTTAAGCAGCAATGTGATGGCATCAGCACTATCAGCAATATGCCAGCACTTCATTTTATTGCTCCACCGGGCACCCTGAAATCCTTTAACCACTGAGATCAATTCAGTGTCGTAGGGGAATCTGAGAGCAACACGACTTTCACCGTCGTGAATTACCCTTTCAACTATCACATTTTTCATATTATGCAGCGAGCAAAATATAGATAACCAAAGATAAAATTTTAATCTGATTAAAGCATTGCCTCGTCAGTCACATAGACAATTATCATCAAAATATTGTTAATGTGCAGACATAATGCCTATTGACGACCTTTCACAATTGATGTTCAATTTACATAAAATTGGGGAATTGGGAAGTATAATTTCATAATATGTTTTATTATCTATAAGATTCCTCCATCTGCCATACTATAATACATCCCTTCAGGCACAATGATCAAATGATCCAATAACTGTATATCCATCAGTAGACCAGAATCCTTTATCTTCCTTGTGATTAGGATATCAGATTCACCTGGTTGTACATTACCACTAGGGTGATTATGGCATATTATTATACCACCATCATTAGCTTTAATTGCATATTGCAAAATTATCCTTACATCTGCTACTGTATCCTTTTTGCAGACAGTGGAATAGAAAGTGGATGAGGATGGCCGGAAATAGCCTTAAACAGGATTGTGGATAATTATACTTCATTTAACTATTTACCAAATACCCAATACCAAAACCCAATGACCATTTATCATACAAATGGCATCCCCAATTACGCTAAATCAAATTAAGTTCGGATAGTGGTAATAAGTTCTTCCCATGCAGGTTCAATCAGACCTTTCAAATCAATTGATTCTGAATAAATATTGCTTTATGTAAACCCTCGAGTGCCGATTAAACTTGATGCCTCAGGCTCGCATTAATCAATGGTGAGGGTTGCGATTTATGTTGCATACCCTAAGCCTTGGGGTTCTGCAATGCAACATAAAGAGAGCAACCGAGCACCTTTTTACCTAGAGTTCTTTTTCATTTAAATTTCAAAAATTCTTAATTTAATTATTTTCATCTGCTTTGAACATTTTATATTATGTTATGTTTAATTAGTCTAAATAAGTATAAACTGAATCTATGAAAAAGTTAGTTGGTTCTAAAAGCAGATTATTAATTGGTTTCACCTTACTTTTTGCATTTCTCAGCATTTCAACCAGTTGCTCAAAAAGTTCAGTGTACAATACACCTTCCGGGAATGGTGGAGGTTCAACACCTGGAACAAATGAAGTCTGGATTCAGGGTATGACATTTAATCCAGCTACTATAACAGTTGCGGCGGGCACTACAATTACATGGACGAACAAAGATGCTATTACCCATACGGTTACAAGTGATACAAATCTGTTCAATAGTGGGAATATTGTAAGTAACGGAACTTATAGCTTTACATTTCCAACAGCCGGAACCTATCCGTATCATTGTTCAATTCATACCACGATGACTGCAAAGGTTATTGTCAATTAAATAATGCCTTGCTTCAACTTATATATAAGCTCCGGCAGGTATATTTTGATATAA
>PLLX01000188.1 GCA_003141415.1 Bacteroidales bacterium | reverse complement strand
TCACTTCAGACATTTCCCGATCCAAAACTTGATGCATATCTCGACACACTTATACATAAGATTGGACTTGCACAGGAACCCGACGGGTATCTTTATACCAACCGTACAATTGCAGAGAAGCATGGAGGTAAAGGACTTCATGAGTGGGCAAGTAAAAACAGGTGGGAAATGGATTCTGTTCTTAGCCATGAACTTTACAATCTCGGGCATCTGTACGAAGCCGCTGTGGCACACTACCAGGCCACCGGGAAAAGAACTCTGCTTGATATAGCATTAAAATCAGCTGACCTAGTCAATAAGGATTTTGGTAATGACAGAGTTAAAGTATATCCGGGCCACCAGGTGATTGAAATGGGACTTGTAAAACTTTACAGAGTTACAGGTGAAAAAAAATATCTCGATCTTGCAAGGTTTTTTCTCGATATCCGTGGTCCTAAAGGCCGATCGTATAATCAGGCAAATCTGAAACCCGTTGATCAGACTGAAGCTGTAGGACATTCTGTCAGAGCTACATATATGTATTCAGGGATGGCAGATATCGCTGCAATTGAAAATGATGCAGCTTATCTGAACGCAATTACCAGGATTTGGGGAAACCTTGTTTATGGGAAAATGTATCTGACAGGAGGGATTGGAGCTAACGGCGGAAATGAAGGTTTTGCTGATTCTTTTGTATTACCGAATATGTCAGCTTATTGTGAAACCTGCGCATCAATCGGAGATATTTTCTTTAATCACAGGCTCTTTCTTTTACATGGTCAGTCGAAGTATATAGATATCCTCGAAAAAACACTCTATAATTCAATGCTTTCTGGGGTGTCTTTATCAGCCGACAGATTTTTCTATCCTAACCCCCTTGAGTCAAATGGTCAGAATCAACGTCAGGCATGGTTCGGATGTGCCTGCTGTCCATCTAATATCGCCAGGTTTGTTCCTGCAATTCCCGGGTATATTTATGCTGTTACAGATAAAGAACTTTATGTCAATCTGTTCATATCAAATGATGCCAATATCACAATTGGCAACAGAAAGGTAAGTATATCTCAAAAAGCAAATTTCCCGTGGGATGGTAAGGTTGAAATAATTGTTAATCCTGAAACAATCGGAAAATTTATTTTGAAGATCAGGATCCCGGGTTGGGCTCAGAATGAGGCTCTGCCAGGAGGACTCTATAAATTTACAGATCAGAATAATGAGCCTATATCACTAAGTATTAATGGGAAAGAATCTGAGTTTAAACTTGTTGATGGATATGCTGTAGTTTACAGGAAATGGAAATCAGGGGATAATATTGAAATTGTGTTTCCAATGCCTGTCCGCAAAGTGATTGCTGACGAAAGAGTAAAAGAGGACAGGGATAAAATAGCTTTTCAGAGAGGCCCTGTTATTTACTGTGCCGAATGGCCAGAGAGCAAAACAGGAAAAGTATTGGATTTAGTTATAAAAAAGGATGCAGCGTTCACTTCAGAATTTGAACCTTCACTGCTTGAAGGGACACAGGTAATTAAAACATCCGGTGTTCATATGAATAAAACGCTTGATGGTAAAGTCGAGGTACTGGATGAAGAGCCAGTTAAATTAATTCCATATGCTCTGTGGAATAATCGTGGTGCAGGACAGATGATGATATGGTTTCCAACGTCGATTCCGTAGAGACAGGTCACATACCTGTCTTTACACGAAATACTATATATTGATAATTTTAATCATTGAAAACTCCAGAATCTTAATGATTGACAGTCGATGAAAAAATTGTTAATATATATTCTAATAACATTCTTACTATCAGTCACTTACTGCAATTCATTCAGATCCCGAAAGAAATCAGAAATAAAAGGTAACTCTGATTCTGAAATAACTTATTATATAGATAACAACTTTGGATCCGACAATAATCCAGGAACTATTAAAAAACCTGTAAAATCAATTAGGGAACTTAACATCAGGCTTAAAAAGAAGTCAGCAGATATCTGTTTCGCAGGTGGGCAGACCTTTGACGGGACATTAGTTTTGAATGGTATCAAAAGCATAAATACAAATCCAACTAGAATATGTTCCTGTGGTGAAGGGAAAGCAGTAATTAACGGTGGTAACCTAGAGGCTATAAAAATTGAAAACTGTCAGAATATTTGGATTACAGATCTGGATATCAAAGGGAATGGAAGGAATAATGGTAATAAAACCAACGGTTTATCAATTGCCTATTCACGCAATTGTAAGATCGAAAATGTAAAAGCAGTAGGATTTCAGAAGTCAGGTGTAGATCTTTACGATTGCAGCGAAACGGAGGTCAAAAAAGTTATTGCTTCTGAAAATGGTTTCTGTGGAATAAACATTATGGGATCTGCCAGGAATCTTTCCAGTAAGATTATGATTGAGGACTGCAAAGCTGAAAACAACCCCGGTGATCCCACGAATCTGGAAAATCATAGTGGTAATGGTATCCTTGTAGGTGTTTCAGACAGCGTGATAATTGATCATTGCAGCGCTACGAATAATGGATGGGATATGCCCCGCCAGGGAAACGGGCCTGTGGGAATCTGGACTTGGGAAAGTGACCATGTTACGATCCAATACTGTATCAGCTATAAGAACAAAACATCAAAAAATGCAAAGGATGGTGGGGGATTTGATCTGGATGGAGGGGTGACCAACTCGATGATTCAATATTGTTTATCGTATGAAAATCAGGGAGCAGGGTATGGATTATTTCAATATTCCGGCGCATCTGACTGGTCAAATAATACAATCCGTTATTGTGTCAGTATAGATGACGCACAAACGACCTTAGGGGCTGGTAGTATTTTCATCTGGAACGGATCCGATGATATTCAGCAACTGACTAATTGTATGATATATAATAATGTAGTATATAATTCAGGTGCTCCCTTAATCAGTTTTGAAAACTCTTCTGCACATAAAAACTTTACATTCTGCAATAATATTTTTCTTGGCTCAGATAGGCCAATATCAGGGACCAACAACGGCAGTATATTTTTAGGCAATGACTGGTGGAATGAAGGAGGCGAAATTAAGTTCATGAATTTCAGCAGTCTGGCAGAATGGGCACAAAAAACAGGACAGGAGATACTAAATGGTCACTTTGTCGGTATACAGAAAGATCCAAAATTTAAAGGTCCATTACTTACTGATATCACCGATCCGTATCAGCTTGAAAAACTTTATGGGTATACTTTACAAAGTGATTCCCCTCTTAAAAATAAGGGACTGGATCTTACGTCCATTTTTGGCTTGGTGCAACCAACGAAAGACTTTTACGGAAATCCTGTCCCATCAGGTGTTGCTGCTGAACCAGGAATTTTTAAAATGAAATGACGTTGTAAAGACTGGTCTCAGACCTGTCTCTACGTCCAGATATAAGATTAAAAGATTAAGATTTTATGATTGGAAAATATTTAATATTTGTGCCCGAAGTGACTGGGAAATTTAGTGAGGAATGGAGGCAGTGCCTGAAACAGATTATTTATGGACGGGAGGTCTTGGCTTCAGTCTTTTTCATTCCGATACAAGAAATGAAGCCGGAGCAGCTTTCGATCAGATAAAAGCAGAATTTTTAATAAATAATTAAGTGACAAGAGGACTATTATTAAATTAAGTATATTATGAAGACTAATTTCAATTCAAGATTGTCTTTCCTTTCAGAGGAGCATAAAAAATTAATAACCCGGAAAAATGAAAGAATTGAACCGGGGAACGGAATCTTCCACAGATACAGATATCCGGTACTTACCGGAGATCATGCACCTTTATTCTGGAAATATGATCTGAATCCGGAGACGAATCCCCATCTGATGGAACGCTTTGGTATACATGCGGCATTCAATGCCGGAGCAATGAAATATGACGGGAAGTACATACTCGCAGTTCGAGTCGAAGGCAATGACAGAAAATCTTTTTTTGCGATCGCAGAAAGTCCTAACGGAGTTGATAATTTCCGGTTCTGGGATTGGCCTGTTACCATGCCTGAAACAGACAATCCTGATACAAATGTTTATGACATGCGCCTTACCAGACATGAAGATGGATGGATATACGGGATCTTTTGTTCTGAAAGAAAGGACCCAGCAGCGCCGGCAGGTGATCTGTCTTCTGCTGTCGCTGCTGCAGGTATAGCCCGTACAAATGATCTCATAACATGGGAAAGGCTCCCGGATCTCAAAACCAGGAGTCAGCAGCGGAACGTTGTGCTCCATCCTGAATTTGTTAACAGAAAATACGCTCTCTATACCCGTCCTCAGGACGGATTCATTGACGCCGGGTCTGGAGGTGGCATTGGCTGGGCACTTATTGATGATATTACACACGCTGAGATAAAAGAAGAGAAAATTATTAACTTTCGTTATTATCATACTATCAAGGAACAGAAAAACGGAGAAGGACCACATCCTGTAAAAACAACCAGAGGATGGTTGCATCTGGCACATGGAGTGAGAGGTTGCGCCGCAGGTCTTAGATATGTTCTTTATCTTTACATGACTGATTTGAAGGATCCCTCAAAGCTCATTGCAGAACCTGCAGGATTTTTCATGTCTCCGGAAGGTGAAGAAAGAGTTGGGGATGTTTCGAATGTATTATTTACAAACGGATGGATTATTGACGACAACGGATCAGTTTATATTTATTATGCTTCATCAGATACCAGGATGCACGTTGCAGTATCGACTACTGATAAACTTGTCGATTATTGTATGAATACCCCTGCAGATGGTTTACGGTCAGCTGCTTCAGTTGAAACACTGAAAAAACTGATCGCCGGAAACCTTAAATTGCAGAAGGAGAAATAATAATTTTTATAACGCACTTTATAACTTTTTCTATGATCGCACAAAAGCTGAAACTGAAAGAAAAGATCGGATATGGGTTTGGTGATGCCGCTAGTTCCATGTTCTGGAAACTTTTCTCAATGTATTTGATGTTTTTTTATACCGATGTTTTTGGGATTTCTGCAACTCTGGTTGGAACCATGTTCCTGGTCACAAGGATTTGGGATGCTGCTTTCGATCCGTTTGTCGGGATCCTTGGCGACCGTACAGATACACGATGGGGAAAGTTCAGGCCATATCTGTTGTGGGTAGCTGTACCATTCGGGATTATTGGAGTACTGACATTCACAACACCATCATTTGCACAGTCAGGAAAGGTGATATACGCATTCATAACATATTCACTTATGATGATGGTATATTCCATGATCAATGTGCCTTATGCTTCACTTATGGGTGTAATGACTGCCGATGGAAAAGAGAGGACCAGTCTTGCCACTTTCAGATTTATATTCGCTTTTGGAGGAAGTCTGCTTGTACTTGCACTTGCTGAACCATTGGTTGATATTTTTAGTAAACTGGGAAAAGGTGGAGTAAACCTTCAGCTGGGATGGCAGCTGGCTGCAGTGGTGTTTGCAATTATTGCAATAACATTCTTTATGTTCACTTTTTCGTGGACCCGCGAACGTATAAAACCCGTAACAGTAAAGACATCCCTGAAAAAGGACCTTACCGACCTGCTGCATAATTCTCCATGGTTCATTCTTCTGGGTGCTGGTATAGCTGCAATATTCTTTAATTCAATCCGTGACGGAGCAGCTATCTATTATTTCAAATACTATATTCAGGGACAAAGCGCCTTTTCAATAAAAGCAATCAAACTTACAATAACACTCAGCAGCCTTTATTTTGTCCTCGGACAGGCTGCCAATATAGTAGGAGTAATTCTTGCTAAACCTGTTTCAGACAGGATTGGTAAGAAATATACTTTCTTATATGCCATGCTTTTTGCTGCTGTGTTCAGCATTGGCTTTTATTGGCTCGACAGGAATAGTGTCAGCCTCATATTTTTATTTCAGTTTTTGATAAGCATGAGCGCCGGTATTATCTTTCCTCTGGTCTGGTCAATGTATGCTGATGCTGCCGACTATTCTGAATGGAAAACAGGCAGGCGCGCTACAGGTCTTATTTTCTCGGCATCTTCTATGTCTCAGAAATTCGGTTGGACAATTGGGGGTGCACTGGCAGGCTGGTTACTGGGATATTATGGATTCAAAGCAAATGTTGTTCAAACAGCTGAAGCTCAGACAGGTATAAAAATGATGCTGAGTTTCTTCCCGGCAATTGGAACTTTATTAGGAGCATTCTTCATGTTTATTTATCCGCTAAGCGAGAAAAAGATGTTGACTATAAGTGCAGAACTGGCAGTAAGAAGAGAAACTGGTAAAAAGATTGAGGAGCTATCATGAATAAACACTTGAATTCAATTCCACTCAAACTCAGGAATCTCAGATCTGAGGTTGAATCAGAGCTTTGTACTAACATTCTGCCATTCTGGATGACAAAAATGATTGATTCCAAAGATGGCGGGTTCTATGGAAGGATAGATGGTTCAGGACGCCTATATAATGATGCTGACAAAGGATGCGTATTAAACGCCAGGATTCTTTGGACCTTTTCGTCGGCTTTCAGAATTCTGAATAATCCCGACTATCTTAAAACAGCTGAAAGATCAAAAGATTATCTCCTCGAACATTTCTTTGATAAGGAATTTGGAGGAGTTTTCTGGCTTCTCGACCATAATGGCGAAATGAAAGACGGCAAAAAACAAATTTATGCACAGGCATTTGCCATTTATGGGCTTGCAGAATATTATCGTATTACACAGGACAAGACTTGCCTTGATAAAGCAATTGACCTCTTCAGGATGATTGAGAAATACAGTTATGACAATAAGCTTGATGGATATTTTGAAGCTTTCAGCAGGGAATGGGGTGCTCTTGACGATTTGCGTCTCAGTACAAAAGACGCAAACGAAAAAAAGACAATGAATACTCACCTTCATGTTCTGGAAGCCTACACAAATCTTTACAGAGTATGGAAGGATGATTTGCTGAAAAAACAACTGCTTAGTCTGATCGGGGTTTTTACAGATAAGATCGTCAATACCCATACATATAATCTCAATATGTTTTTTGATGAGGAATGGAATGATAAAACTGACCTGGTTTCCTATGGTCATAACATTGAATCGTCGTGGTTGATCTATGAAGCTGCCTTGTTACTTGGTGACGAAACTGTAATCAGGAAAGTTAAAAAGATATGTCTCTTGATTGCTGACGCATCAAAAGATGGTATAATGGCTGATGGCAGTATGATTTATGAAATTTTTTTCACTACAGGACATATTGATTCTGACAGGCATTGGTGGGTACAGGCTGAAAGTGTTGTTGGCTTTCTGAATGCTTATTCTTTGTCGGGCCAGGAAGAATACCTCGATTTTAGTCTTGCTGGCTGGAAATTCATTACCGATCATCTGGTTGACAGGCAAAATGGTGAATGGTACTGGAGTGTTAATAAAAACCTGCAGCCGAATCTTAAAGAGGATAAAGCCGGATTCTGGAAATGCCCCTATCATAACTCCAGGATGTGCCTTGAAATAATTGAAAGACAGAATAATATATAGATATTAATCATTTTTATCACTTACCTAACAACATTTTTATAATGAAAAACAGGTCAAAATTAGTTCTGAGTTTCATAACTCTTTTTATTGCAGTTTTGTCGGGTAATTCTCAGAACCTCTCACCTAAAGACTCACTAGGAGGGGCAACTGTACCTCCTGAAATTGAAAATCCCGAACTTCTGGGAATCAATAAGGAACCGGCGCATTCTTCCCTTATGCCATATGCTGACCTCAAAGAAGCCCTTACCGCAAAAAGGCATGCCTCCTCTTATTGCAGGAGCATGAACGGAATGTGGAAATTCAATTGGGTTTCCTGGCCTCAGGCTAGACCTGTCGATTTCTATAAAACGGAATTCAATGTCTCTTCCTGGAAAGAAATACCGGTTCCATCTAACTGGCAGATTCTTGGTTATGGGACTCCCTACTACAGGAATAATGGGTATATTATAAAAAAGGATTTTCCTTTCGTTATGAGTACGCCACCGAAAAATTTCACAGCTTATGAGGAACGCAATCCTGTTGGAAGTTATCGTCGCGATTTTGAAATTCCAGCTGACTGGAATGGACGAGAGATCTTCATGACATTCGATGGTGTAGATGCAGGATTCTTTCTCTGGGTTAATGGGGTGAAAGTAGGATATAGCGTAAATAGCCGTAATGCTGCTGAATTTGATATTACAAAATATGTGAAACCTGGGAAGAACATGGTTGCTGCTGAGGTTTACAGGTTTACTTCCGGAACATATCTCGAGGATCAGGACATGTGGCGTCTGAGTGGAATTTTTCGCAATGTAACAATATGGAGCGCTCCTCAGGAGCATGTGCGGGATTTCTTCATTAAAACTGATCTTGACAATCAATATCGAAATTCAACAGTTGAGGTAACCGCCAGAGTGAAGAACTATGGGATCAAGGCTCTAAAGGGAACAAGAATTGCAGCAATTCTGTATGATGGCAATATAGCTGTAAAAGGTGCTCAGGCTCAGAATGATGTTCCTGCTCTTCAACCAGGTGAAGAAAGAGCTGTAAAGCTGACCTTCCAGGTTGAAAATCCTGAAAAATGGACGGCTGAAACACCAAGGCTTTACACCACTGTTCTTACTTTAAATGACGTAAATAAAACAATTGAAACGCTTTCATCAAAAACCGGGTTTAGGAAAGTTGAAATAAGAGGAAGACTTTTTCTTGTTAACGGTACGCCAGTTAAACTCAAAGGTGTTAACCGGCATGAAAATTGGCCTGACGTTGGCCATGCTGTTACTGAGGCACAAATGATCCGCGATCTTGAGCTGATCAAACAGGGTAATTGCAATCTGGTCCGCACCTGTCACTATTCTGACGATCCGCGCTGGTATGAATTGTGTGACGAATACGGTATATTCCTGGTCGCTGAAGCGAATGTTGAGTGTCATGGATATATGGGAAGGTTTGATGAAGAACCCAGAATGAAAGCAGCCATTATTGACAGGAATGTGGTAAATGTTGAGAATTTTAAAAATCATCCGTCTGTAATAATCTGGTCACTTGGAAATGAGAATGGAAGAGGAGGGTCAAACTTCAGGGCTGCCATGGCTACTATAAAAGGTATTGATTCAACAAGACCCGTACATTACGAAGGCTTTGGTATAGGCAAGGAAAACCCGGCTGATATTGAGAGTCAGATGTATGCACAACCAAAAGATATTGAACGTATTGCTAATGATACCACTTTCAAAAAGCCTTACTTCCTCTGTGAATATGCCCACGCGATGTTCAATTCGATGGGTGCGATCGGTGAATACAATGACCTTTTCGATAAATATCCTGAACTCCTGGGAGGAGCAATCTGGGAATGGCAGGACCAGGGTATTTATAACCGTCGCGATCCGAATCACCCTATAATTGCATTCGGCGGTGGTTTTGGTGAATTTCCGAATGACCATTATTTTATTCATAAAGGAGTCGTTGCTTCCGACCGTTCTCTGAAACCACATTATCCCGAGATGAAACATGTTTATCAGTGGATAAAAGTATCTGCTGAAGATCTTTCACAAGGTAAATTCCTGATAAAGAATAAATACCAATTTATTGATCTTAAGGGATTTACAGGTCTATGGACATTATCGGCAAATGGTATTGAGATTTCTCGTGGCGACATAAAAGTTCCTGTTATTGCTCCCGGAAAAGAAGCATTGGTTATAATTCCTTATAAAACTTCGAAAACAGATAATGATGCCGAATATTTCCTCCGGATTTCGTTTTCTCTGGCGAACGATCAGGTATGGGCAAAGAAAGGTTTCGAAATGGTCTCGGAGCAATTCCGGCTTCCTGTTGAGACGCTTGCTTTTGAACCCAAGACTGTCGTCGAGCCCGTCAATCTTTCTCAGACTGATAAAGAAATAACTGTTAAAGGATCCGGTTTCAATGTAGTTTTTGATAAAGCTGCAGGTACATTCACGAACCTTGAAAAAAATGGCGTCAACATACTGCTTAAAGACGGAGGGCCGAGGTTACTATTGTGGCGTGCTCCTCACCGGAATGATGATATGTGGGCTGACAGAGGCTGGGTATCAGCAGGACTCAGGGAACTGAAATGGACTACACAATCAGTTAATGTTGAACAGAAATCTCCTTCTTCGGTAACTATTACGGTAGCACTCCTTGCCGAAGGTAAAAACAGTTTCACTGTTAATCATAAAGTTATTTATACTATTTATGGTGATGGTTCAATCAAATCCGAAAACACTTTTAATTCTAGCGATCCTAAGCTTGTTGTGGGCCGCATAGGAGTGAGAATGTTCCTGGATAAACAATTCGACCAGGCTTCTTATTTTGGCCGTGGACCAATGGAAAATTACGCTGACCGGAAACGTGGATTTGATGTTGGAGTCTATAAAAGTACTGTCAAAGAGCAACTTACTCCGTACGAAAAGCCTATGGACTGCGGAAACCATGAGGATGTTCGATGGGCCCAGGTAACAACAGCATCAGGTAACGGACTTATTGTAAAATCCGACAGTACTCTTATGCAGGTATCTATGTTGCCATACAGCGATGAGGAGATGGACAAGGTTGAATACCGTATCGACCTGCCTCAAAGCAACGCTACTGTATTCTGTATAAGTCATCTTACTCTTGGTGTAGGGTCAGCAAGTTGTGGTCCCAGACCTCTGCCTCAATATATAGTTTATGCTGTGCCAATTTCATTTACATATACCCTAAGATTGTTGTAATAATTCGCCTCTCCCCCAGGAGGGAGAGGCTATAATATTGAATATCATTTATTTACCCCCTTCTCTCTTGGGAGAAGAGGGTCAGGGGGGATTAGGCAAAAAAAGAGAATGGGGCATAGGATAATGAGCAAAAGAGAATAGTGTTGAAAAATTATAAGAATTATGAATATATAAAAACTAATTATGAGAAAATTAATTTTAATAATCCTGGCTTCCACTGTCATTTCGACGGTTTTGACAGCACAGGATATTGCATCCAAAATCCGGCTTAACCAGATAGGATTCTTTCCACATGCTTCTAAAGTCGCAGTCATCACAGATGATAAAGCCAGCGATTTTGTTATTAAGTCAGTAACATCCGGTGAGATTGTATTCAAATCAAAACTTAGCGCTCCTCACAAATCTGAGTTTTCCCCTGAAGTCACACGGATTGCTGATTTCTCAGCAGTTACAAAACCAGGTATGTATGAACTGAATTTACCCGGAGAAGGAGATTCTTATACCTTCGAAATTAACCACAGGGTTTTTAACAATCTCACAAAAGCGCTTATCAAAGGGTATTATTTTCAGAGAATGTCAACACCGATTACGCCAGAGTTTGCAGGCAAATGGAGCCGGGCAGCCGGTCACCCTGATAACCAGGTCATCGTTCACCCTGCAGCTGCATCACCCAATCGTCCTGCAGGAACTATTATCTCCTGTCCACGGGGTTGGTACGATGCAGGTGACTACAATAAATATATTGTAAACAGTGGAATTACAATGGGTACATTACTTTCTTTGTACGAAGATTTTCCTGCATATTTTGATACGCTCAAAATAAATATTCCTGAAAGTGGTGACGGAGCTCCTGATCTGCTTAATGAAATTGTCTGGAACCTTCGATGGATGCTTACTATGCAAGACCCCTCAGATGGAGGTGTTTATAATAAGGTAACTAATGCCAATTTTGACGGATTTGTTATGCCATCTGTTGCAGTAACTCCTCGTTATGTCGTTCCAAAAGGTACTGCAGCAACACTCGATTTCGCTGCTGTATTGGCACAGGCCGGACGTATATTCGTTAAATATCAGAAAGTATTTCCAGGATTGTCAGATTCTTGTAAGACATCGGCTGAAAAAGCCTGGGAATGGGCAGTAAAGAATCCAAAAGTGGCTTATGATCAAAACATTATGAATAAAGAGTTCAAGCCGGTAATAAATACCGGAGGGTATGGCGATTCTGATTTCAGTGATGAGTTTATATGGGCTGCTTCAGAATTGTATATAAGTACAGGAAAAGATAGCTTTTATACAGCCTATCCGATGTTTCCCGATACCCTTATGCCGTTACCTTCATGGGATAATGTCAGACTTCTTGGATACTATACCCTCGCCAGATTCGAAAAGAAACTTACAAATTCAGCAAAGAGGGATTTTCCTGCCTTGAAAGATAGAATATTGAGAACTGCTGAAAATTTGACAATCGGATTTACTGACCGTTCCTATATGACAGTAATGGGCAAATCGGCAGCAGATTTTATCTGGGGAAGCAATTCAGTAGCAACTAATCAGGGGATCTTATTGATACAGGCTTATAAGCTTTCAAAAGACAGGAAATTTCTGGATTATGCCTTAACAAATCTTGATTATGTCTTAGGCCGTAATGCAACTGGTTATTCATTTGTAACAGGATATGGTCACAAAACACCAATGTTTCCACATCACCGTTTATCCCAAGCAGATGGTATCGCAGATCCGGTTCCGGGATTAATCGTCGGAGGACCAAATCCCGGACAACAGGATGGATGTAAGACATACCCATCAAAAATTCCGGATGAGTCATATACTGACTCTGTGTGTTCATATGCATCGAATGAGATAGCAATTAACTGGAATGCACCGGCTGCGTATCTTGCAGGTGCTCTTGAGGCATTATTTAATAAATGATTTTCTTCGTTTACCCCAGCCCCAAAGGGAGCGAAGAACCGAGCCGCCAAAGGCGGTGAGCTCGACGAAGTCAAAATCAATTTACACCCCTTGGGGTAGGGGTAAATAAATTGATTTTCGAGCAACCATAATTATTTTTAGAATATTAAAAACCTTCAAAACATGAAATTAACAACGGTTTTTTTAATCTCATTTCTGACTTTGATCGGTTGTCAGAGCCATTCAAATTTAAAGTTGCCGGCGCTTATTGGCGACAATATGTTATTGCAGCAGAAAACAACTGCAAAGATATGGGGTAAGGCAAGCCCCGGAAATAAAATAAATGTTTCAGCAAGCTGGAATTCTAAGGGTCGGGTCATAGCTGGTAAGGATGGAAAATGGATGGTGAACTTAACCACTCCTGAAGCCGGAGGTCCCTATACAATTGCCATATCGGCTAATGACACTACTATTACAGTTAAAAATGTTCTTATCGGAGAGGTATGGTTTTGTTCAGGTCAGTCGAATATGGAAATGCCGCTCGCCGGCTGGCCTCCTGTTGACACAATAATGCATTCTGCAAGTACGATTGCATCGGCTTCAATTCCGGAAATACGTCTTTTCAATGTTCAGAAAAAAATATCCGGAGAACCTATTGATGAATGTACAGGCAGTTGGGAGGTGAGTGCTTCTGGTACTGTTCAGCAATTCAGCGCGACAGCATTTTTCTTTGGGGAAAAGCTGTATAATGAACTGCATGTGCCCATAGGTTTGATTGAATCAGCATGGGGAGGGACGCCATCAGAATCATGGACTTCATCAGAGTCACTTGAAAAAACAGGGGAGTTTCTTTCAGAAATTAAAGCTATTAAAGAGTCTGCTCCTCTTCAGGTTGAATATCAGACATGGTTGAATACCCATAAACAGGTCGAACTAAAACCGGTCGGAAATGAACAGTGGAAGGATCTGAGTTTTAATGATGAAAATGTTCCATCCTCAGAATTTAATGACAAGGATTGGCCCGCAATGGTTCTTCCTACTGAATTTGAAACAGTTATCGGTGAATTTGACGGAGCTATATGGTTCAGGAAAATAGTTGAAGTACCTCAGAATATGACAGGAAAGGATCTTACTCTTTCATTAGGACCCATTGATGATATGGATCGTACATATTTTAACGGAAAACTTATAGGATCGACTGAAATTTCTGGTTTATGGCAGATTGACAGGAATTATGAAATTCCTGCTTCGCTAGTTAAGACAGGATCTAACACAATTTCTGTTCGCGTACTTGATACCCAGGGAGGAGGAGGAATATATGGTGCTTCGGAAAAGATGAAACTCTCATTGAAAAACAATACAAAAATTTTTATCCCGCTTAAAGGAGATTGGAAATATCAACCTGTTGCAGAATTAAAAGGAAGTAAATTTTATATTTATGACATTTCAAAAAATGAATTTCAGACTAAAAAAAGGCCTTTAAATCTTGGTCCCGGTACTCCATCAGTTTTATTTAATGGTATGGTAAGCCCGGTATTGCCATATCAGATAAAAGGTGCAATATGGTACCAGGGAGAAGCTAATGTTGGGAGAGCAGATCAATATGCAAAAATATTCCCGACTATGATACAGGACTGGAGGGCAGCGTGGGGGATTAAAGATTTTCCTTTTTATTTTGTTCAGATTGCTCCATATGTATATGCCGGTGTTGATTCAACAGAATCTGGATTTCTCCGGGAAGCACAGGAGAAAGCGCTGAATCTGGCCAGGACCGGTATGGCTGTTACACTGGATATTGCTACCGTGATGGATATTCACCCACCTTATAAAAAAGAAGTTGGTGAACGGCTCGCATTCCTTGCTCTTAATAACGATTATGGTATGAAATATTCATGCGTAGGGCCCGTTTATAAGTCTATGTCCGTTGGCGCAGGTATTATTAAATTGCAATTTGATAATGTCGGGAACGGGCTTATTGCAAAGAATGATAAACTTAAAGAGTTCGAAATTGCAGGCAAAGACAGGCGCTATGTTAAAGCTGATGCAAAAATTGTAAATAATGAAGTGCTTGTTTCCTCACCCTCAGTCAGGGAGCCTGTTTCAGTAAGATATTGCTGGCATAATGGATCTGAAGCATCGTTGTTTAACAAAGCAGGTTTGGCGGCATGGCAGTTCAGAACTAAATAGGTTATTTAAGGTGTGCCCCCCTGTCTCGCTGAAGTGGGACTTCCCCCTTCAGGGAGGTAGGGGGCAAATAAAACCTTTGCGATTTTTGTGAGTAATGGATTTCATCTTTTTAGAGGGTCTCAATGAATCCTATTTTATTTTAACAGACAGGTAAAGCAGTCAGGAAACTTTATTAATTTAGCGAAATTTAATCTAGAAAAATAATGAAAAAATTTCTGTTATTATCACTAATTCTGGTCACAGTTATTTTAGCTTCCTGCAACCAGTCAATAAAAAATAATGAGATGGTTAGAAAAGATGTTTTCGGTACACATAACGGGAAAGAGATTTACCTGTTAACCCTTACTAATAAAGCAGGTAATGTCGTAAGAGTTACCAATTTCGGAGCAAAGATTAACTGGATCGAAATTCCGGACAAGAACGGGAAAAAGGACAATGTTACCTTCGGTTATGACACTTTTGATGAAACGCTTAAAGGAGATATGTCGTTCGGATCTGTTGTAGGAAGGTTTGCAAACAGGATTGCCAAAGGGAAGTTTACTCTTGATGGTGTTGTATATAACACACCGGTTAATAATGGACCAAACACTCTTCATGGAGGACCTGCCGGCTGGCATAGTGTTGTGTGGAACACTGAAATATTAAAAGACAGCAAATTTCCCGCTGTAAAATTTACCTATGTAAGCCCTGATATGGAAGCAGGCTTCCCTGGAAAAGTTAATGCATCAATTACCTATACATGGACAGACAACAATGAGATTGTGATGGATTATACCTGTACAACTGACAAGAGGACTGTTGTGAATGTTACCAACCACGCATATTTCAATCTGCATGGGGCAGGTAATGGAGATATTCTTGATCACATACTGACCCTCAAAGCATCAGCTTTCACTCCAATCGACTCATTTATGATCCCGACCGGGGAAATTCGTCCTGTTGCAGGAACACCCTTTGATTTCAATACGCCTCATACAATAGGCGAAAGAATAGGAGAGAAATACGATCAACTGGTTCTAGGTCACGGATATGATCACAATTATATCCTCGATAACAAAGAAGAAGTTGATGTTACTGTATATGAGCCTGTGAGTGGTCGTATGCTGGAGGTAATTACAGATCAGCCCGGAATGCAGCTTTATACAGGCAACTTCCTCGATGGAAAACAAATTGGGCATGGGGGAAAAGCTTTCAACTTCAGGTCAGGCTTATGTCTTGAATCAGGACATTATCCTGATAGTCCGAATCATCCTGATTTCCCAACTACAGTACTTAATCCAGGTGAAACATTTAAGTCAACTACAATTTACAGATTTTCAGTTAAATAGATACCAGTATAAATAATCTAAAAAATGACAACACGACGAGTTTTTATTAGAAACACAGCAATAACAACCGCAGCATTGGGACTGGTTCCAACTTTGTCCGGCGCTTTAGTTGGTTGTGCTCCATCCGACAGGATCAATGTTGGTGTTATCGGATGTAACGGTCAGGGCTTTGCTGATCTGGTTCCGTTTCTTGATCATAAAAACGTAGAATGTCTTGCTTTATGCGACATCGACGAAAGTGTACTTAACCGCAGAGCTGCAGATGTTGAGAAAATAAGGGGCAAGAAACCTGCAAACCTCTATAAAGACTGGAGAAAGCTGATCGATAACAAAGATATTAATGTAGTTATCGTTGGAACTCCCGATCACTGGCATTGTCTGCAGATGATTGCTGCATGTGATGCCGGGAAAGATGTTTATTGTGAAAAGCCGCTGGGAAGAACTATTGAAGAATGCAATCTGATGGTGAACGCTGCCAAACGAAATAAAACTGTTGTACAGGTTGGTCAGTGGCAAAGGAGTGATCCGCACTGGCAGGACGCAGTTAATTTTATCCAATCAGGCAAGATTGGAAAAATAAGGCTTGTCAGAGTATTTTCATACCAGGGTTGGTGCCCTTCCATTCCGGTACGGCCAGATGAACCAGTTCCTGCAGGAGTTGATTATGATATGTGGCTGGGACCGGCTACCAAACGCCCGTTTAACCGGAACCGTTATCATTTTACCTTCAGGTGGTTCTGGGATTATGCCGGTGGACTGATGACAGACTGGGGAGTTCATCTTCTGGATTATGCTCTATACGGAATGAATGTCACTACTCCAAAATCGGTAATGGCTATGGGCGGAAAGTATGGTTATCCGACAGATGCGTGTGAAACCCCTGATAGTTTACAGACTATTTATGAATTCGACGGATTCAACGTTATGTGGGACCATGCCATTGGTATAAATGATGGAGCCTATGGCCGTAACCACGGATTAGGTTTTGTCGGCGAAAACGGAACCCTTGTCGTGGATCGTGAAGGGTGGGAAGTAATTCCTGAAGATGTAAATGGGAAGAAACGAATGGAAGCTGTCCCTCTTAAAAGTGGAACAGGCAAAGGGTTAAATAAACATGTTACCAATTTTCTGGAATGCATAACCAAGCGCAATCCTAACACCAATGCAAGTGTGGAGATCGGTGCTCATATCGCTAAATTCTCTGCAATTGGTAATATAGCATATCGCACAGGCAAAAAACTCATCTGGGATGGTACCAAATTTACAAACGATTCGGATGCAAATAATTTCCTGATTCCGAATTACCGGGAACCATGGACATTACCAAAGGTATGAAAAAAGCATTTTCACTTATCCTGGTTTTATCTCTGTCCGCTGTTACAATTATTGTTCATGCGCAGCAGAATAAATACTCATTTCCATTTCGTAATCCATCACTCTCTTTTGATGAAAGAGTAAATGATCTTGTTTCAAGGATGACTCTTCAGGAAAAAGCCGATCAGTTGCTTTATACAGCACCGGCAATTCCACATCTGGGAATTCCTTCTTATACATGGTGGAATGAAGCTTTGCATGGCGTTGCGAGAGCAGGTTATGCAACTGTATTCCCGCAATCAATTACAATTGCTAACTCTTGGGACGAAGCACTTTTATTTAATGTAGCAACTGCTATTTCCGATGAGGCAAGAGCAAAATACCATGAGTTTCAGAGAAGAGGAAAAACGGGCATCTACCAGGGACTTACTTTCTGGTCCCCAAATATAAATATCTTCCGCGATCCGCGATGGGGAAGGGGCCATGAAACTTATGGTGAAGATCCTTTCCTTACCGGAAGAATGGGGTACGAATTTGTAAGAGGCATGCAGGGAGATGATCCAAAATATTTAAAGACAGTAGCAACAGCCAAGCATTACGCAGTTCATTCCGGCCCGGAACCGATGAGACATTTATTTAATGCAAAAGTAAGTGAGATTGATCTCAGGGAAACATATCTTCCAGCGTTCCGTACGCTCGTAATGGACGCAGGGGTATATTCGGTGATGGGAGCATATAACATGTTCAGGGATTATCCCTGTTGTGCAAACCCTATTTTATATGGTATTCTGCGTAATGAGTGGGGTTTTAAGGGCTATATTGTATCTGACTGCTGGGCAATTTCCGATTTTTATAAATATACTCATTTTGCAAAAGATCCTGCCGAGGCAGCTGCTCAGGCTGTTAAAGCCGGTACTGATCTTGAATGCGGGTCCGATTATAAAAACCTTGTCGCGGCTGTTAAACGGGGATTACTTACTGAGGATGATATCAATGTTGCAGTAAAAAGGATCTTCACTGCCCGGTTCAAACTTGGAATGTTTGATCCTGATGAAATAGTGCCGTACGCACAGATACCTTTTTTTGTAAACTGTTCCGATTATAATAATTCCCTTTCACGTCAGGCAGCCCGGAAATCGGTAGTACTTCTTAAGAATGAAAACAATGCTCTTCCTCTTTCAAAAGATATTAAAACCATTGCAGTTATCGGCCCCAATGCTGATAACGTTGAATCGTTGATAGGTAATTATAACGGTATCCCAAAAGATCCTGTCACTGTTCTGAAAGGGATTACCAATAAACTTACACCGGATACGAAGATAATCTATGCAGAAGGCAGTGATCTGGCAGAGGGTATCCATAATTTGTCGCCAATCCCTTCCCGGTATCTCGTAACTTCTGATGGAATTCAGGGTGCTTATGGTGAGTATTTTAATAACACTGACATGAAAGGTGAACCTGTTTTCACAAGAGTTGATGATAATATCAATTTCTATTGGGAACATTTCTCTCCAAGATATGATATGCCTGATGATAATTTTGGCATAAAGTGGACGACCTATCTGGTTCCTCCTGTTACCGGAACCTATGCTATTGGTGGTTTGGGTTCATCTGGTTATGAAATCCTCCTTGATGGTAAAAAACTTATTTCTTCGATGAATGAGCATGAAGCCGTTCATATTGAGGCACCGGCTGATCTTCAGGCTGGGAAAAAATATAAGATAGAAGTTCTTTACAAAAATTATGCAGGTGATGCAGCGATAGAACTTTTGTGGGCACCTCCAAGACCAAACCTTATAGAACAGGCTGTTGCAGCTGCAACAGAAGCGGATGTAGTTGTCCTTGTTCTTGGCTTGTCTCAACGTCTGGAAGGAGAAGAAATGTCGATAAAGATTGAAGGGTTCAGCGGTGGCGATCGAACCAATCTGAATCTGCCCGCCGCACAGGAAAAGCTTCTCGATGCAGTTACTGCAACCGGTAAGCCTGTTATAGTCGTATTAACCAGCGGGGGTGCATTATCAGTGAATAAAGCGCAGGAAAAAGTTGCTGCTGTGTTGCTTGCCGGTTACGGTGGACAGCAGGGAGGTAATGCTGTGGCTGATATACTTTTTGGGGATTATAACCCGGCCGGAAGACTTCCTGTAACATATTATAAGTCAATTGATCAGATCCCTGCTTTCGAAAATTATGATATGACTGGTAAGACTTACAGGTTCTTTACAAAGGAACCGTTATACCCGTTCGGTTACGGACTTAGTTATACAACCTTTAGATACAGCAATTTATCAGTTCCGGAGAATGTTGTTGCAGGAGAGAAAGTCAGCGTTAAAGTGAATGTAACAAATACCGGAAAAGTTGCAGGGGATGAAGTGGTAGAGCTTTATTTGTCAGATGAAAAAGCCTCGACTCCAAGACCAATCCGCCAGCTTGAAGGATTTACAAGGGTTTCGCTTAAGCCTGGTGAAAGTAAGCTCGTTGAGATCAAACTTGAACCTCGTCAATTCTCGATGATAAATAATAAGGCAAAACGGGTTATTGAGCCGGGATATTTTACCATTTCAGTTGGAGGCAAACAGCCGGGTTTCAAAGGTTATCTCGATCCTCAGTTCACCCAGGTATTGACAGGAAGGATCAGATTAACCGGGAAAGAGGTTCCGTTCGCAAACTGATTGAATGCTCTCACTACCCAGGCTGTTGAATAGACCTCTCCCCAACGCCTCCCCCAAATGGGAGGGGCTGATGCCCTGTATATCATTAAAATACCCTCTCCTGGGAGAAGGGGATAAGGCAAAAAGCAAGAGGATTTCAATATTTTTATTTCTTAATAAACCGAAATACTTTCACTGAATGAGGAAGTAAATCAATATACATTGATGATTCTTTCAGTACCAGATCTTTATGATCCCACAAATCTCTTACAGTGAAATTCTCAAGTTTAAGAGGTGAGCCAACACCCCATCTGACTGTCCTCGCCTGGGCCAGAAGTGCAAAGTCGACAAGTACTGTCTTCTTTTCGTCACTGGCGTTAAGCAGGCATACGGCTTTTTCATTATTGGCGAGTATTTTCAACCAAATCTGATAATCCCCATTGTCCCTCCAGCACATACCTTGTCTGCCCAGGGTATCCTGATCCAAAGCAATGATTTCTTTGTTGGTAAGAATTGATTTTGTTTCGGGAGACATGTTCTGAATATCATTTCCGGCCATCAATGGGGAAGCCAGAATACACCATAATGAAAAATGAGTCTTGTACTCTTCAGTTGTCATTCCTCCGTTTCCGACTTCCAGCATATCCGGATCATTCCAGTGGCCGGGACCGGCATACTTTGCGAGATCTTTCTGTTGTGAAACAATATCGATCATACTATTCCAAGAATCCTCAATGTCACCTGTAGTGCGCCATAAGTTTCCAACTGCACCGGCCCATTCCCATGGTTTGTTGGAACCCCATTCACAGATACTGAATACAATTGGTCTGTGTGCTGCATATAGACCATCACGCATTATGGAGTAAGAAGATTTAGGTTCCTGAGTACCAGTGTTGCACCAGTCGTATTTTAAATAATCAACACCCCAACGTGCATATGTAAGAGCATCCTGATATTCATGACCGCGTCCTGCCGGTCGTCCGGCGCAGGTAAGTGTCCCGGCACACGAATAAATTCCGAATTTCAGACCTTTTGAGTGAATATAATCTGCCAGGTATTTGATCCCATGGGGGAAGCGATCCTTATCAGCCACTATCTCGCCATTCGCATCTCGCGATACCTGCCAGCAATCATCAATCACAACATATTCGTAGCCGGCATCCTTCATCCCATTGCTGACCATAGCGTCAGCCATTCCCATAATAAGAGTTTCACTTACATTGCAACCATACTTGTTCCAACTGTTCCATCCCATCGGAGGTGTTTGAGCAAGCCTGTCAAATTTTTGAGCTGTTACACCTAAAAATAGGAAGGTGATGGCAACCAATGATATAGTTCTTTTCATGGATACAATTTTTTATTTTTCCTGATTATGATTATGAAATTTAATAATATCAAATGTATCTACTTCTTTTCCCTTCTCAAAATAAATATTTCAACTGGTTGAAATCGCGCAGTCTCATTTGAATAGTTAAATTTGTTGATATAAACTGATGTTATGCAGGAAGAAAACCATTTTCTTCAGAAACGCGTAAATCTTTTCGACGGCATATCAATTGTTGCAGGTGCAATGATTGGCTCAGGTATATTCATTGTCAGCGCCGATATTGCCAGGAATGTGGGATCTCCCGGTTGGTTACTGGTGGTCTGGCTCATTACCGGAATAATGACTCTGATCGGGGCAATCAGTTATGGAGAACTGGCCTCTATGATGCCTCATGTAGGAGGCCAATATGTCTATCTGAAAGAAGCATATCATCCTCTGATAGGATTTCTGTTTGGCTGGACAACTTTTCTTGTTATTCAGTGTGGTACAATCGCTGCTGTTGCTGTGGCTTTCGCCAAATTCAGCGGAGTTCTTTTTCCATGGATCTCAGAAAAGAATATTCTTTTTTATCTGGGTCCTTTGAAGATCAATAGTACAATGGTAATAGCCATTGCAATGATCTCATTTCTGACATGGCTCAATACAAAAGGTATTGTAACGGGAAAAACTGTTCAGAATATATTCTCATCAACCAAAGTAATTGCCCTTTTTGGTTTTATTGTAATAGGATTTCTGGCTACGAAAAGCATTAATTCACTGCAAATTAATAAAGAAATTTTCTGGCACGCCAGCAAGATTGGTTCGGGAAATCAGGCGATACCTCTTGTCGGATTCGCACTTATTGCAGCTATAGGATCTGCCCTGGTTGGCTCATTGTTTTCATCCGATGCCTGGTATAACGTCACCTATATTTCAGGTGAAGTTATTAACCCGAAACGAAACGTGCCATTAAGTCTCTTATTTGGAACTTTAATTGTTTCAGCAATTTACCTGCTTACAAACTACGTATATATCAGAGTTCTTCCTCTGGCAGGTTCCCCTGATGGTGCAGATGCGCTGAGTCGCGGTATTCAGTACGCTACAGACGACAGGGTTGCTACTTCCGCTATGAGTGTCATATTTGGAGATTCTGCTGCAATTATTATGGCAATCTTTATCATGATCAGCACCTTCGGGTGTAATCATGGCCTTATATTGGCTGGTCCAAGAGTATATTATGCCATGGCAAAGGATGGACTGTTCTTCAGAAAAGTGGGAGAGATCAATAAAAAAGGGGTTCCCGGCTTTGCAATTGTAGTTCAGGGAATATGGTCCGTACTTCTTTGTTTGTCAGGAACATATGGAAATCTTCTTGATTATGTGATCTTTGCAGTGTTAATATTTTTCACCTTAACAATACTTTCAATATTTATATTAAGGGTAAAACGACCTGATATTCCACGTCCATACAAAGCATTTGGTTACCCGGTGATACCATCAATTTATATTTTAACCACGATAACAATTATGGTGATCCTTCTGATTTATAAACCTGATTATACTTTCCCCGGACTTGGAATAGTGATTCTTGGTATTCCTGTTTTCTACCTCTGGCGGAAATATAATAAGAGCTCCTTGAATAATGAAGGCGAAAAACGGAGAGGGGGAGACTGAAAACGGAGAAATTCTTTGCGACCTTTGTGGTTAATGGATTTAAAATGCTGAAAATGATTCCTGAAGAATTTATAAAAAGAATTTATTCTCAAAAATACATTGATTCGGAGGCCCTCCTGAAGGCATTGGAAGAATCATCTCCTATTAGTATAAGAATCAATCCGGGAAAGTGGGGAAAAAAGCCATCAGACTCTGACCCGGTTCCCTGGTGCAATAACGGATATTATCTGGAAACCCGTCCCTCTTACACTCTTGATCCTCTGTTCCATTCCGGGTGTTATTATCCTCAGGAAGCTTCGAGTATGTTTCTTGAACAAATAATAAGACATACTTCAGATTTATTTGAAAAATTAAAGGTACTCGATTTGTGTGCAGCTCCGGGAGGGAAAAGTACTCACCTTTCTGATATTATTGGTCCGCGAAATTTATTGGTGGCCAATGAAGCTATCAGGTCAAGAGCCGTAATTCTTGCTGAAACAATTACAAAATGGGGTTCAGGAAACACTCTGGTAACACAGAATGATCCTGCTGCATTCGGAAGACTATCAGGTTATTTTGATATTATAATAGTTGATGCTCCCTGCTCAGGGGAAGGGATGTTCAGGGAAGAAACAGCTCTCAGGGAATGGTCGGTAGGGAATACAATTCATTGCTCTGAAAGACAGAAGAGGATACTGATGGATGTCTGGCCTGCTTTGAAAGAAAACGGTATACTGGTTTACAGTACCTGCACATTTAATCCTGGCGAAAATGAAGAAAATATTAAGTGGTTCATCGATAAGAAAGTTGCAGAATGTATCCGGATTGATGTGTCAGATTTTAAGGGAATTGTGGAAATTGACTTACAGGGTATTTTTGGATATGGCTTTTACCCCGATAAGGTGAGGGGAGAAGGTTTCTTCATTTCAGCCATCAGGAAAACCGGTCAACAGGAAAAGGTTCCGGTGAGAAGCCAGAGTAAAACGGAGTTCCGGCCAGATAAAAATGATCTTGATGTTGCAGAACGTTGGACCCAATTTTCAAAAGAAAGACTTTTTAAATGGGGCGATGAACTTATTGCTGTTCCATGTGCTATGGATGATTACCTTCAAATATACCAGAATCTTAAAATTGTAAAGGCCGGAACAAAAGTATTTATAGTCAAGAATAAAAGTTATCTTCCTTCGCATGAACTGGCTTTGTCGCTCCAATTAAAAACGGGTGCTTTCCCGGTAAACGAAATTAATCTTTCCGAAGCACTTTCGTTCATGAGACGCGATAATTTTATGTTGTATAATGCAGCAAATGGATGGAATACAGTAACTTACAAAGGCATAGACCTTGGATTCGTCAATAATATCGGTAACAGGGTAAATAACTATTTTCCTGTGGAATGGCGTATAAGGATGAACCTTCCAGAACCCGGGAAAGAAAATATCATAAAATGGGATAGTAATGAAAACAGTATCTCGTGAGTTTCAGATATTTGCCAAACCTGTAGGGTCTGCCTGCAATCTCAATTGCAGATATTGTTATTATCTTGGTAAGAAGAATCTGTATCCTCACACAGATCACTTTCGAATGTCTGCCGATATCCTTGAAAAATATATCTTACAGCATATTCAGGCATCAACTGAAAATATTATAAATTTTTCATGGCATGGAGGTGAACCTTTACTTGCAGGTATTGATTTCTACCGGAAAATTCTCAACCTTCAATCGGTCCATAAACCAGCCGGTAAGACGATTATAAATGGTATTCAGACCAACGGGACACTTATTGACGAAGAGTGGGGCAGATTTATTGCTGAAGAGGGTTTCATTATTGGTATCAGTATCGATGGCCCGGCTGAGCTTCATAATACTTACCGTCGTACAAAATATGATAGGTCAACCTGGCAGCAGGTTAACAGGGGATTTCAACTATTGAAGAAATATGGAGTTATCCCCGAGATTCTTTGTGTTGTAAATGCTGAAAATGTTAAGCAGCCAATTATAATCTATGACTTTTTCAAACAGATGGGAGCGAAGCATATAACTTTTATCCCTCTTGTCGAACCTGAAGCTGGTTCAACAAGAGGAGTGAGCATAGATTCTGTTCCGTCTGAAGAATTCGGTTATTTCCTGAGTACAGTATTTGATAAATGGGTTGAGAATGATATAGGCGAAATAAAAATCCAGATTTTCGAAGAAGCTGCCCGGACTGCATTTGATCAGGAACATACATTGTGTATTTTCAAAAAAAACTGTGGTGGTGTACCGGTTGTTGAGTATAACGGTGATTTTTATTCCTGCGACCATTATGTAAATAAAAACTATTTTCTTGGAAATATCATGGATCATTCTCTGACATATTTCCTTGAAAGCGATTGGCAAAAAGCATTTGGCAGGGCTAAATCTGTTACACTTCCCAAATACTGCATTGAATGTGAAGTCAGGTCGATGTGTAACGGGGAATGCCCGAAGAACAGGTTCATTTTGACTCCTGATGGTGAGCCTGGTTTAAACTACCTCTGCAACGGTTACAAGTATTTTTTTAATCATTGCCGGCCGTTTGTTGAGGCAATAAGTACGGCCTGGAAAAAGCAGGATCCTTCAAGATGAACTCACCCCCTTTTATTCCTTTTATTCCCCCTCTCTACTTTGTAAAGAGGGGGAAATAATTAGTATACAGTGTATTACCCCCCTCCTCTTTGCGAAACGGAGGGTGGATTGGAAGGTGATTCTTATTTCAGTTTTTCCTTAAAGAAAGCTATTGTTCTTGACCACGCAAGTTTAGCCGCCTTTTCATTGTACCGTTCAGGATTGGAATCGTTATTAAATGCATGCTGGGCCCCTTCGTACATGAATATCTGGTATTCCTTTTTGTCTTTCTTCAATGCCTCTTCAAAAGCGGGAATCCCGGGGTTTATAAATGCATCGTCGCCGGCATAATGGGCCATAATCGGCGCTTTAATCTTCGCAACCTGTTCTGCAGTTGGTTGTTTCCCATAATAAGGAACTGCTGCATCAAGATCGGGCGAATTAACGGCAACCTGGTTGGTCATTCCGCCTCCCCAGCAGAAGCCTGTACAGCCTACCTTCCCGGTTGAAAGTGGATGTGTCTTCAGATATTTCACTGCTGCAACAAAATCTTTGACTGTCTTATCAGTATCAAGCTGACCAATCATGGTGACAGCTTTTGCCTGATCGTTCTCAGGTGTCCCACCAAGCGGGGAAAGTGCATCGGGTGCGAGGGCGAGGAAACCCTCTTTTGCCATTCGACGTGTAACATCCTGTATATGAGGCTGCAAACCTCTGTTTTCATGAATTATCAGCACCGCAGGAAATTTTTTGCCGGCTTCTGGCCATGCAAGAAATCCCCTCACTTCGCCCGTCTCCCCGGGGTAATTTATAAATTCTGTCTTCACGTCCTGTTCTGTCTGATCAGATGATAAGGCGCCCAGTCTGTTTTCATCCAGAATGGGAATCAGAGCCGAAGCGGTAGCCGTGCTGCCGACAACTATTGCAAGTTTTCTGACAAAATCACGTCGATTTGTTCGTCCTTGCCTGTAGTCAGAATAAAGAGTAGTGATTTTTTTATCCATAATCATCAGATTTATATGTGTTAATTAGCAGATTTGTATATGACCCGGATTAATTTTTTACATTTGTTAAGGACAAAAAAACGTTAATTTTTCAATATACAGAAAAAACTGAAATTGTGCAAAAAAAGTTGATTTCTCCCATTGAATTTAATAACAGTTTTAATAAAAAAGGAAATTGAATTTGCCCAGGAAGCCAACAATGGACCGATAGCAGGTACAATAATGAGAATGCCCGGTTTCCCAAATAACCCTTCTGCTAAAAATATTGATATTTATAAAAATAGCGTAATAACAGGATTGTTCCGATGATTCATAATATTTCAGGGGTGATACTTGCAGGCGGTGCCAGTAAGAGATTTAATGGCTTAATAAAAGCAAAAATTGTCATTGATGGCCGGACAATTATTTCAAGGATTATTGAAACAATAGGTGATATTTTCGATGAGATAGTAATTGTGACAAACACACCTTGCGAATATAAAGAACTTAGTAGCTGCAAAATCATTGGTGATCAGTTTTTGGATAAAGGCCCTCTTGGTGGCATCCACTCTGCAATGAAAGGATCTGACAGAGAGGCACTTTTTGTTGTTGCAGGAGACATGCCTCTGCTCGCCAAGGAACTTATTGTCAAGCAGATAGGTTTTTACAACACCAATAATTGCGAGGTTCTAATCCCTAAGATTGATCAATATATCGAACCACTCCATGGAATTTATAAGAGAACTCTAATAAAAACTCTCGAAGATTATCTTTTGGGAGATAATGATTATGCGATCCGGGAGTTTTTAAAAAAGGTAGATGCGCACTATCTGCAAATTGAAGGATCCGAAAAATACAAAAGCATCTTCACAAACATTAATTCTCCGGAAGATATCCTCATTGTTAAAAAACTTCTTGGGGTTGACTGATTATTTTGTTTTTTCAGTCACCATCAGGCATAACGGGATGACAGATTGTGCAAATACATTTTTTATTAACTTTATATCCGTTAAATTCAGATGCCATGAAGAGAATATCATTTTATGTCCTAATGATTGTTGTTTTGCTTTCTGCATGTAAAAAACTCAGCAAGTATGAAGGAGTTCCCTTCACTGAAAAGGAGCCTCGCGACTGGGAAAACCCAGAGATATTTAATATAAACAGGGAGGAGCCGCATGCATCTCTTATAAGTTTTCCTGATGAAGCAAGTGCCCTTGAGGCAATAAAAGCAAACTCCTCAAACTATAAATCTCTTGACGGGCTCTGGAAATTCAATTGCGTTAATTCGCCCGATCAACGTCCATTCTGGTTCTTCAAGAATGATTATGATACCCGTGATTGGAAGGATATTGAGGTGCCCTCAAACTGGCAGATGAAAGGTTACGATGTTCCAGTTTATGCTAATATAGTTTACCCATTTTGGACATATGAGGATGTGTTCAATTCCCATGGTGCATATAAAAAAGTTCCACCTGCTATACCACACGACTGGAATCCGGTAGGATCATATAAAAGGAGTTTCAAAGTTCCATCTGACTGGAAAACCAAAGAAATATTCCTCCATTTCGGAGCTGTCAGCTCAGCATTTTATGTTTGGGTAAATGAGAAGCTTGTTGGTTATAGCCAGGATAGCAAAATGCCTGCTGAATTTAATATTACAAATTATCTTAAAGGAGGAAAAAACTCCCTTGCAGTGGAAGTTTACAGGTGGAGCGATGGCAGTTATCTTGAAGATCAGGACTTCTGGAGGTTAAGTGGTATTCAGAGGACGGTTTTTCTTCATGCACGTCCAAAAACATATATTCAGGACTTTTTTGCAGTTGGCAACCTTGACAAGAATTATGTTGACGGTCTGCTGAATGTTGATGTTTCTTTAAAAAGTGCTCTGGCAAATGAGAATGAATTTGTCGTTGTTGCATCTCTATTTGAAGGTACTCAAAAGCTTTTCACCGAATCTAAAGATGTCAAGTTGTCGGGTGATAAGATGTCAGTCAATTTTAAGAAGAATGTTCAGGCTGTAAAAAAATGGTCAGCCGAAAAGCCAAATCTCTATACATTGGTTATTAGCCTTAAAGACAAAAACGGAAATATCTCTGAAAGCGTAAGTACCAAAATCGGATTCAGGAAGGTGGAAATTGTTAATTCACAGCTTCTCGTTAATGGTGTTGCAATCCGTCTGAAGGGTGTTAATATGCATGAACATAATGAAATAACAGGGCATGTTATTGATGAGGCAACAGTATTGAAAGATATCAGAACGATGAAAAGTAATAATATAAATGCAATGAGGACATGCCATTACCCCCAACAGGAATTCTGGTATGAGATGTGTGATAAATATGGACTTTATCTTATTGATGAGGCTGATATTGAGTCGCATGGTATGGGTTATGATAAAGACGTGACTTTAGCAGATAAACCTAAATGGGCTGCAGCACATCTTGACAGGATGCAACGGGTGGTAGAGAGAGACAAGAATCATCCTTCAGTTATTATATGGTCAATGGGTAACGAAGCTGGTGATGGTCATAATTTCCTGAATGGCTACAAATGGATCGAAGGACGCGATATAACCCGTCCGGTTCAGTACGAACGCGCAGAAAAGAGTACCAATACTCCTGAGCGTCATACTGACATATGGTGCAACATGTATGCAACTATTGAAGAACTAGAAGCTTATGCAAAGGATATAAAAAACGACAGACCAATGATAATGTGTGAATATGCTCATGCAATGGGCAATTCAACCGGTAACCTTCAGGATTATTGGGATGTTATAGAGAAATATCCAAAGTTGCAGGGGGGATTCATCTGGGACTGGGTTGACCAGGGATTTCTCAAAACAAATGAAAATGGCGAAAAATACTGGACATATGGCGGCGATTATGGAGAAGAAGGTATCCCCAGCGATGGGAACTTTAATATTAATGGACTTGTATGGCCCGACAGAACGTCGCATCCTGGTCTTTTTGAAGTAAATAAGGTTTATCAATATATTGGTTTTGATCCGGTTGATCTGGCTAAAGGAATGATTAAAATTAAAAACAAGTATGATTTTACTAATCTTTCTGAATTCAATTTTGAATGGGAAGTAGTTTCAGACGGTAAGGTCATGCAATCAGGCAAGCTTACTTTTCCCGACCTGAAGCCCAAAGCTGAAACTGTTGCTAATATCCCTCTTAAAAAGATAGATCCTGCTCCAGGAGCCGAATACTTTCTTAATATAAGAGCTTCAAGAAGTGATGCATGGAATTATGTGCCGGAAGATCATGTTTATGCGACTGCGCAATTTAAAATGCCTGAAGAAGGTAAAGCTGCTATACAAAAAGATGATAACCTTGCTGTTCTCCAGACGAAGACTATCGATAAGAATCTGGAAGTAAGCGGTGTTGACATGGAGATAACTTTTGATCTGGGTAACGGTCGGCTGACATCCTTCAATTATAAAGGGAAGGAGATATTTGAAAAAGGTCCCATACCTGATTTCTGGAGACCACCTACTGATAACGACTACGGGTACAACATGGATAAATTGCTTGGTGTTTGGAAAAAGGCCGGTGAAAGAACTGTCGTGACAAAAGCAAATATCAGTCAGCCTGAATTAGGAAAAGTATTGGTTACTTTCAATTATGACATTCCGGATGCCAACGGCAAAAAGATAGGGGGCTATGCGACAACATTCACCATTTACTCATCGGCTGATGTGGTGATTAAGAACCAGTTCTCAAAATTATCGGACAATATTCCGGAGATCCCAAGAATGGGAATGCAAATGCAGCTTCCTGAGGAGTTTACCAATCTGAAATGGCTTGGACGCGGACCTCAGGAGAACTATGTCGACAGGAAAACCGCTGCTGATGTCGGGTTGTACGAAAGCACGGTTGCCGATCAGTATACTCCTTATATAAGACCTCAGGAAAATGGCTATAAGACCGATACCAGGTGGCTTACCCTGACAAACGACAATGGAAGCGGAATCCTCGTAAGCGGAGATCCTTTAATCTGTTTTGCTGCCCTCAATAATGTGCATGACGATTTTGAATCTCCCGGAAAATTATCGCAATACAGGAAGGATGCGAAAACCGCAAATACTCATACTATTGATGTTAAACCACGTGACCTGGTAAACCTTAATGTCGATCTGGGCCAGATGGGAGTAGGTGGCGATAATTCATGGGGTGCTCTGATACATACCAAATACCGGTTGCTCGATAAAAAATATGAGTACTCTTTCAGGATCAGACCTATAGTAAAAGACGATGACATACTGAAGCTTGCAAAAGAAAGATTTTAAATTAGGTTAAGCGGTTGATAAGTTGAAAGGTTTTAAGTTATAAATAGGTTATATTATATAATTTAATTAACCCTTTTCTTAACTCCACACCTTTTCAACTCTTCAACTTAAATCTTCCTGAAATCCAGATTCCAGAAATGGAAATCGTTACTGGGCAGATCAATTTTGAAGGCGGTTACTTTACCAGATGAATTAAAGCTGAAAGTAATAAGACCAAATGTCAGGAACTTATCATTGAAGACAACTTTAAAAGTATCGTAATGCCAGTGTTCAAGTTCTCCTGTGAAAACTGTCCTGGCAGGTAAAAAAGTTAACCTGAGTTTTCCGGAATCCAATGAAACTTCCGCATCCCCATAACATTTATCACGAAAAATACCAGTATACCCATCAGGTGACAGTGATGGTTTTGTTCCGGTCACCCGGCTTTCCAGCCGCTGTTTATTGCTGGATTGCTCATAAGCCTCCGATTGGGATTTAATACTCGAATATTCGCCAATCCAGTCAAAATCTTTTCCTTTTACAAGGATATCCATAAGGGCGCCTCTTAATGCATTGTCGACAAATCCATCGTTCCCGTTATTCAATATTATTATTGAGATTTTCTGGTCAGGGATCATTGTTACTTTGCTTATATATCCGGGCATACCACCATCGTGTTCAACAATTTTTTTACCATTGTAATCATAAATAAACCAGCCCAGTCCATACATAAAGAAATTAATTCCATGTTGTTTTTGCATGCTACTTGCACCAAGAATTGTATGTGGCTCCATTATCCTGTTAAGGGAGGCTCTTGAAATGATTCTGTGTCCTTTGCAGGCACCATCGTTAAGAAGGAGCGCTGTCCATATACTCAATTCATCAACATTCGAATATATTGCTGCGGCAGGTTTGGCAGCAGTGAAATCATAAATATCAAGAACTTTATTATTAAGATGACCAAATGCAATGTCTTGATCTTTAGATAGTTCATCATTTGATGGACGTGATTGGAGCATTCCAAGAGGTGTAAAGATCCTTGACTCGACAAACTCCGACCAGGTCAATCCGGATATTTTCTGAACAAGATCCCCGGCAATCATAAACATAATGTTCTGATAACCGAATTCAATGCCAAATCTTCTGGTAATTGGTTCATTGCGCATTCTTTTCATGACCTCCTCATCAGTATATGTTGTATTGTACCAAAGAAGATCGCCGTAAAAAGTGCCTAGTCCTGAACGGTGGCAAAGCAGATCCTCGACAGTCATCTCTTTTGTGATATAATCATCTGCCAGTTTGAACTCAGGAAAGTAATCAATTACCTTATCGGTCCATTTCAGTTTTCCTTCATCAACTAGTATGCCTATTGAAAGCGCTGTAAATGCTTTTGAGCAGGACGCAATATTGAAGAGTGAAGTCGTTTTTACAGGTTTCCTTACTTCTGCATTGCTGAACCCGAGCGCCTGATGATAAATTATTGCGGAGTCCTTCATCACAGCTACTGCGAGACCGGTAGGTTTGAATACTTCAAACGCTTTTTTAACAATTTCATCTATTTTTGCAATATCCTCTTTAGATACCTGCGAATTGAGGACCGAAACGGAAATTACTATGAAAGCCGAAATTGAAGTGATTAACCTTTTCATGATATTATCTTCAATGAGTATCGGGTATAGACGAAATGATTTTCGATAGTCATATTTTCTTTTTATTATTTAATGAATTTCATTCTATTATAATTTTTCATAAAAATAAGCCTCTTTTTTATCAATATCATCCCAGGTGTAGATCTTTTTATCTCTGTTCAGGAAATATAGATTCAGCAATGCAAAATCGCCCGCACACATTGTTGCATGAACAAACAGAAAGAGCGAAAAACTCCATTTCCACAATCCGGGTAGATAAAGGACAAGAAATGACATTCCTGCACTTATGATAAGGAAGGGCGCCACTGCCACAATACTGAACTGAAGTGGTGTGGCTACATACCTGTGAGCGGTCACGTAAAAGAGGTATTGTTTAAGATCCATACCAACTCTGATATCTTTTGCTCCAGAGAGGTAATAAGGTATAATGTGTAAAAACTCATGAACCGGAATGCATATTAAAGGTAAAATTATTAAACCGATGGCAGAATGAAGAATAATGTCAGTTATCGGAAAGTTTCCTGCAACATTTATTCTTATAAAAATTGTAATGCACAGAAACAAGAGACAAAGAGACCAGAAGAGAAATGTAAGTCCTGATTTTTTCTTCAAATACTCAAATACAAACTGAATCAGGTTCTTGTAAGGAATTGTCAGAAATAGCCTGAATCTTTTCTGATCGTCTAGATCTTCCACTGAAAATGCCATAAAAATACTTTTAACAAATTTACTTTTTAAAAAATGTAATTCAAACCGGAGACAAGGTTTTCCACATCTTCTGATACATAAAAGCATCTCCCGGGATAATGAGATGTGGCCCGGAATTTGATACATTTGCAAAAAATCTGTTTGTGAGACTAATATCTGCAATAATGGTATTCTTTCTTTATGTCGCTGTTTCCACAGGACAGATTGATTCATTGAAACAGAGGAATGACACTCTGCAGGGAAAAACTTTCCTCTTGCAGAAGGTGAAAAGGGATGGTGTGACATTGCCTGAAGTGGAAATTAAGGAAGTGACGGTTTATGCCCATCCTACGTTTCCTAAAAAAAGCGATTTCCGTAAATACGAACGGCTTGTCAATAACCTGAAGAAAGTTTATCCTTATGCATTAATTGTGAGGAACAGGTTATCCAAGGTTAATGAGGATATGAATAATATAAAAACTGATCAGGAACGTAAAGATTATATGAAAAAAGTGGAAAAGGATGTATTTGCAAATTATGAAGGCGATATGCGTGAGATGACAATCACGCAGGGACGCTTGCTTATTAAACTGATTGACAGGGAGACGCAAAATACATCGTACACACTTATAAAAGATTACCGTGGAAAGCTTGCAGCTGCTTTCTGGCAGGGGGTTGCCCGTATTTTCGGGACAAACCTTAAAGAGGAATATGATGCCTATGGTGATGACGCCCTAATCGAATCAATTATACTGGAAATTGATGCAGGTAGACTATAAAGATTATATGCGAACTTAATAGATAAAATGAAACGAATTTTTATCGCATTGAAAGTTGAAACAGGGGAGACCCTGTTAACCATGATCTATTCTCTTAAATCTGGCCTGAGTAAGGACATAATCAAATGGGTAAATCCTGATAATATCCATATTACTCTTTCATTCCTCGGTGATACTGAGGAGAGAAAGATAAAATCAATAAGTTCAATGTTGAATGAAAAATGTAAAGGATCAGGGAAATTTGAACTTATTATTAAAGGCTCGCGTGTTTTCAGGAATCTGAGCGATCCACGCATTATCTGGACCGGTATTGAACCATCTGAAAAATTAATGAATCTTTATGAAATTATTATGAATGGGTTAAAGGAATTGGACATTAAGTTAGAGGACCGCCCTTTTAAACCTCATCTGACAATAGGACGTATAAAACATTTAAATGATAAGGAGGCTCTAAAAGCTTTAATTGAACAATTTCAATATTCTGAAATACAAATAATTCCGGTAAATGAAGTTATTCTTTATGAGAGCATACTGCTTCAATCGGGACCGGTATATAAACCCCTTGAAAAATTTAATCTGGAGTAGGCTTAATTGCTGGTAGCTCGTATCTCATGGCTGATAGCCCGGTTCGTAATTTATAATTTCTGATTCTCCCCTTCTCCCGGTCTCCCTACCATGCTTTCTTCTGTTGACTGTAGCCGGGCACCTGCCACCTTTCAAATCCCCTGCCCCTTACATATTATAACGATAGTATAAATGGCAATTTTCAGATCAAAAAGGAGCGACCTGTTTTCAAGGTAGTAAAGATCATACTCCATCCGTTTGATCATTTCATCTACATTCGACGCATAACCATATTTTACCTGTCCCCATGAGGTGATACCGGGTTTAATAAGTTGAAGCTGTTTGTACCGTGGTTCTATTTTTACAATCTGATTTATATAAAACTGTTGTTCGGGCCTTGGCCCTATTATAGACATATCCCCTTTCAGAACATTTAAAAAATTTGGGATCTCATCAAATTTATGTTTTCTCATAAATCTTCCAAGCGCAGTTATTCTTTTGTCTTCTCTACCGGAAATAAGAGGTATTCCCTCCTCATTATTAAAGTGCAATGTTCTGAACTTGTAGATAACGAAAGGTTTTCCATCCCTCCCAACGCGTTTTTGAGAATAAATAACAGGTCCATTTCCTGTTAATTTAATTGATATTGTAAGTATCACTATAACAGGGATCAGAAATATCAGACAAAGAAAAGTCACTAAATAATCAAATATCATTTTAAGTATATGCCCGGAAATCTTTACAATACTATTCATGAGCTAAATATACGAAAAGAAATGAGTGCAACTTCCGACGCTTCTGTCTTCATTTTTTATATTTTTGTCGAAAATAAAATATTGATCCGAAAGATCAAATGACAGATACATTTGAAGCAAAAGGCAAACGAAAAAAACTTGTAGCGGAGCTCCGACAGAAAGGGATTTCAGATGAAGAGGTTCTTAGAGCCATTGATACGGTTCCCCGACATCTTTTTATGGATCCTGCATTCCTTAGTCATGCCTATGTTGATAAGGCTTTTCCCATTACATCAGGACAGACCATATCACAGCCTTATACAGTAGCAGTGCAATCTTCTTTACTCAGGGTGAAAAAGAGGAATAAAATTCTTGAAATAGGAACCGGGTCGGGTTATCAGGCAGCGATACTAGCTGAGATGGGAGCGAAGGTTTACACTATCGAGCGATTCAGAGAGCTTTTTTTAAAATCTCAGAGAATTTTAACTTCACTTGGATATTCTGCAGATTTCTTTTATGGTGACGGTTACGAGGGTAAGCCCCAATATGGCCCTTTTGACGGCATTATTATTACTGCTGCTTCCCCTGATGTACCTGATCTACTTCTTTATCAACTTAAAACAGGAGGACGACTGGTTGTACCTCTGGGTAATTCCGGTTCTCAGGTTATGACTGTTGTGGAACGTACCGGACCTGAAAGCTTCGAGCGTTCCGAACATGGAAATTTTGTTTTTGTACCTATGCTGAAAGGAACTGTAAACGGAAAATAATTTAATATGAAAATTTATAAGCTTGTTTTTTCCCCGATCGAGGTAAACACCTATATACTTGTTGATGAATCGGGCGACTGTGCCATAATAGATTGCGGATGTTACGATAAGAAGGAATCTGAACAACTTGAACATTTCATAAAGGAAAAAAGGATTAATCCGGTCCTGCTTTTAAATACACATTGCCATCTTGATCATGTTTTTGGAAACAAGTTTATATTGGAAAAGTATGGCTTAAGAACTTTTTCAGGCGAATTGGATGAAATAAACAGGACAAATGCAAGCCAGCACGCTGAACTTTTTGGTCTCACAATGGAGAATCCTCCTGAACCTGCCGGTTTTATCTCAGATAATCACATTGTTACGTTCGGAACAACAGAACTTGTGGCACTTCATGTTCCGGGCCATACTTCAGGAAGCTTTGCCTTTTACAGCGAAAAGAATAATTGTGTTTTTACAGGTGATGCTCTCTTTGCCGGAAGTATTGGAAGAACGGACCTTCCAGGCGGTGATTATGATACGCTTATAGAAAGCATAAAGTGCAAATTATTTGTTCTTCCTCCATTAACTGTCGTCTATCCTGGTCATGGAAATGAAACAACTATCGGGAGGGAAATGAAATCAAATCCATTTTTTTCGTGATTTAAATCCTGTTAATTTTGTATTCTAATTCGTAATATTATCATTTTATTGATTTTCAGGCCCTTTTATAAAATTAATTATAATTATTTAATAAAAATAAAATTTAATATATGCCATCAGATAAGTTTGTAAACCGACTTAACGGACCACGAGAATACGAATTGCCACAGATGCTGAAGACTATAGGTGTTAATTCGCTCGATGACCTTATTGAAAAAACTGTTCCGGGATCTATTATGCTCGAAAAATCGCTAAGACTTCCGGAAGCAATGAGTGAGTTCGAATATCTAAATCATATTAAAACTCTGGGGCAGAAGAACAAAATGTTCCGTTCATTCATCGGACAAGGTTATTATGGTGTTGCTCTTCTATCGGTAATTGTCCGGAATGTTCTTGAAAACCCTTCGTGGTATACATCTTACACACCATATCAGGCTGAAATATCGCAAGGTCGCCTCGAAGCTCTTTTGAATTTCCAGACCATGATAATTGAACTCACAGGTATGGAGATTGCCAATGCCTCCTTACTTGACGAGTCAACTGCCGCTGCAGAGTCAATGATAATGATGTTTAATGCCCGATCGAGAGCTTCAGTAAAAGCCGGGTCTAATAAGTTTTTTGTTGATGACGATCTTTTCCCTCAAACTCTCGATGTGATAAAGACACGTTCAAAACCACTTGGAATTGAACTTGTTACAGGAAAATACACTACGATTACCTTTAATGAGTCATTCTTCGGGTCTTTAGTGCAGTACCCTGCCGCTTCAGGTCAATTAAGGGACTATAAAGCATTTACTGATCTGGCTCATACATCCGGTGCTCTAGTGGGAGTGGCAGCTGATCTGATGAGCCTGGCTCTGCTGACCCCTCCCGGAGAATGGGGTGCTGATATTGTTGTTGGTTCAAATCAGAGGATGGGACTTCCAATGAGTTTCGGAGGTCCACATGCTGGATATTTTGCTACAAAAGATGAACTTAAACGAAGCATGCCCGGAAGAATAATCGGTATATCCGTTGATGCACAGGGAAATAGTGCGTTAAGGATGGCTTTACAGACCAGAGAACAGCATATAAAAAGGGAGAGGGCTACCTCAAATATCTGTACGGCTCAGGCACTTCTTGCTACAATGTCGGGCATGTATGCACAATACCATGGTCCTGAAGGATTGAAAAATATCGCAAAACATATTCATAATACGGCGTGTACAATTAGTTTCAATCTCAAAGAATTGGGATTCAGGCAATTAAATTCTATGTTCTTCGATACTTTGAGGATAAGTCCCGGCCCTGATGTTTCAATAGAAACTATAAAAAAGCTGGCGCTTGACGCAGAAATGAATTTCTATTATCCCGATGATAATTCAGTGATTATAAGTACCGATGAAATAACGACGATAAAAGAAATAGACACAATTGTAAATATTTTCGTTAAAGCAGCCGGGAAAGAACAGGTTAAGATCAATTCATACTGTCATTGTGAAATTCTTGAGGAAAAGTTTCTGAGAAAGTCATCGTTCTTACAGGGGGGAACTTTTAACAGGTACCATAGCGAGACTGAGATGATGAGGTATATAAAGATGCTTGAAAGAAAAGATTTTTCACTCACTCACTGTATGATCTCTCTGGGTTCCTGTACTATGAAACTAAACCCTGCAAGTTCACTGTTTGCGATGAGCTGGCCTGAATTCGGAAATATTCATCCTTTCGTTCCTAAAGATCAGGCACTGGGTTATTATCAGATTATGGATGAATTAGGAGAGGCTCTTAAAGAAATAACAGGTTTTTCAGCTATCTCATTTCAACCAAATTCGGGAGCTGCAGGTGAGTATGCCGGACTCATGGTAATTCGAGAATATCATCTGACTAAGGGAGAAGGAAACAGAAATATAGTCCTGATACCTTCTTCAGCTCATGGCACAAACCCGGCAAGTGCCGCTATGGCAGGTATGCAGATAATTGTTGTGGAATGCGACGAGAAGGGAAATATAAGTGTTGCTGATCTGAAGAAGAAGGCTGAGGAACATAAAGATAATCTTGCCGGTTTTATGATCACGTATCCTTCAACACATGGAGTGTTTGAAGCTGCTGTAATAGAAATGTCTGATATCATTCATGCAAATGGAGGACTTGTTTACATGGACGGAGCAAATATGAATGCACAGGTCGGACTTACGAACCCGGGACATATTGGTGCGGATGTCTGTCATCTGAACTTACACAAGACCTTCGCCATACCACATGGTGGCGGTGGCCCGGGAATGGGTCCCATACTTACGAATGATAAACTGGCTGAGTTCCTCCCTTCACATCACTTTGTCAAAACAGGAGGAAGTCATGGTACATCTGCTGTGGCAGGCGCTCCTTTCGGAAGCGGGCATATTCTTACTATTTCTCATGCTTATGTGATGATGCTGGGTACATTTGGATTAACTCAGGCTACAAAATATGCTATACTCAATGCTAATTATATTGCTGCATCATTAAAGGGATGGTTTAAAACTTTATACACAGGGACAGAAGGATTTGTTGCTCATGAGATGATACTCGACTGCAGGAATTTTAAAACTGAAGCAGGTATTGCTGAAGCGGATATTGCCAAAAGATTGATGGATTATGGGTTCCATGCACCTACCCTTTCATTTCCGGTTCATGGTACACTGATGGTGGAACCTACTGAATCAGAGTCACTTCAGGAACTAGATAAATTTATATGTGCCATGAAATCAATATGGAATGAGATCGAGGAAATAAAGAATGGTAAAGCAGATAAAGTGGATAATGTTCTACATAACTCGCCCCATACTGTGAAAGTTGTTACGGCAAATGAATGGACCCATTCCTATGATCGTCAGAAAGCTGCCTTCCCTCTTAACTGGGTAATAGAGAATAAGTTATGGCCAGCTGTCGGTCGTATCGACGATGGTTTTGGTGATCGTAATCTGGTCTGTACATGCGATCCGATTGATTTATACAGACTTGAAGCACTAAAGAAATAAATGTAAATGAACTCACTCCCAGCCACCTCTCTGCGCTGCAAAGAGGTGGTATAATACACTGAATATTAGTTAATTTCCCCCTTCTTTACGAAGTAGAGAGGGGGAACAAAAGGGGGTGATTACATGTGTTAATAAACTGAAATTGAATAAATGATGGTAAGAATATTTTCATTTTTATTTTCCATAATGATTGTTGCCTCCTGTGGAACAGGTGGCTCAAGACCACAAACAACTAATTCGGGGACCTCTATGGAAAAAACCTACCAGGTAAAATTGATCACAGTGGATCCGGGTCATTTTCATGCTGCGCTCGTCCAGAAAATAATGTACGATCAGGTTTCTCCCGAAGTACATGTTTATGCCCCGCAGGGATCTGATTATCTGCAGCATCTCGACAGGATCAAATCATATAATACTAGACCTGTCAATCCCACTTTCTGGAATGAGATTGTTTATACTGGTCCTGATTTCTTTGAGAAAATGTTGGCTGACAAGGCTGGTAATGTCGTGGTTTTATCAGGGAATAACAGGAAAAAGGCTGAATATATAACTAAATCGATCAACGCAGGAATCAATGTTCTAGCTGATAAGCCTATGATTATCAGTCCGGAAGATTTTCCCGTACTGGAAGCTGCTTTCACAACTGCGAAGGAAAAAGGAGTTCTGTTGTACGATATAATGACGGAAAGATATGAGGCTGCTACTATTCTTCAGAAACTTCTTTCACAAAATGCCAAAATCTTTGGCACTTTAACAACTGGTAGTAAAGAAGAACCTGCAGTAACTAAAATAAGTGTACATTATTTCTCCAAGATTGTTTCAGGAAGTCCCCTGCTTCGCCCGGCGTGGTATTTTGACGTTAAGCAACAAGGTGAAGGGATTGTTGACGTAACAACACATCTCATTGACCTTGTTCAGTGGGAGTGTTTCCCTGAGCAGATTCTGAATCCTTCAGATATAAATATGATTAGTGCAAAAAGATGGCCAACTATTATTTCAAAAGAAGAGTTTAAAGGAGTTACCGGGATTGATGATTTTCCGGCTTATCTTCTGGAGGATGTTAAAGACGGGAAGTTGAATGTTTTTGCTAACGGAGAAATGGTCTATCGGATAAAAGGAATTTTTGCAAAGGTTTCAGTTGAGTGGAAATATCAGGCTCCTCCGGGTGGTGGTGACACACACTATTCAATAATGCATGGAACAAAATGCGATCTTATCATCAGGCAGGGAGCTGAAGAAGATTTTTTGCCTACGCTTTATATCGAAAATATAAAAGGATTAACAATGAATGACTTCATTTCAGAATTAAAAGAAGTTGTTAACACGCTGCCTTATGATAGTCTTCAGATTGAAACCGTTTCAAAAACCACTCTTAAAATTAATGTTCCCGGGAAATACATGGTTACCCACGAAGATCATTTCGGACAGGTTACTGCTAAATTTCTTGAATATCTGAAGGAGGGTAAATTGCCCGAATGGGAGGTCCATGGGATGATTACTAAATACTATACAACAACGAGTGCTCTTAAACTGGCTAAGGAAAATCAAACATGTTCTCAACAGCCATAGAGTATAATTCTTCAAGTGATATCCCGGCAGCTGCAGCCTGTTTAGGAACAAGACTTTCTTTCGTCATGCCCGGAACCGTATTTATCTCAATAAACCAGGGCTTTTCTTTGATAACTATAAAATCAACCCTGACAATGCCCTTACATCCAAGAAGATCATAAACATATTTGCTGATTCTTTGTATCTCGTTTGTAATTGCTAAGGGCATTTCAGCGGGTGTAATTTCATCTGATTTCCCTTGAGTATATTTTGCCTCGTAATCGAAAAATTCGTTTTTGCTTATAATCTCGGTAACAGGAAGAACGATCGTCTTGTTTTTTGTTCTGACAACACCGCATGCAACCTCACGTCCGTTCATGAAAGTTTCAATAAGCACTTCATTGCTCTCTTTAAACGCAGTGTCAATGGCAGATAATAGTTCCTCTTTTCTTTTCACCTTGGTAACACCAAAACTGGAGCCACTGTCATTTGGTTTAACAAAACAGGGCAGACCTGTCAGGTCAATCAGGGCAACAGGATCCAAAGTTTCTCCCTTTCTTATCAATACAGCATTAGCCATAGTGATCCCATATTCTTTAAGAAAGAGTTTGCATGCCTGCTTATTAAATGTAAGAGCAGAGCAGAATGCACCGCAGCTTGTGTATGGAATTCCCATCATGTCGAAATATCCCTGAAGCAAACCATTTTCTCCGGGGGTACCGTGAATTGCAATGAATACACCATCGAATTTTATTCTGTGATCGTTATAACTCAGACTAAAATCGTTCTTATCAATATTGTGATACCGGCCTTTCTGATCTTCCCAGAACCAATTGATTCCACGGATTATGATGATATAAACTATATATCTGGTTGATAAGACTTTACCTACCTCTTCTGCACTTTTTACAGATATCTCAAACTCAGAGGAATCACCTCCGGCTGCTATTGCGATCGTCTTCATATTTTGTTTAATTATTCATCTCAAATTTATAAAATAATGTGGATATAATATTAATGAAATCAGTCAACCACAAAGATCGCGAAGAAGGCGAAAAAGTCACAAAAGAGCTTGAGCGTTAAGAAATAACCCGGTGGGCTATTTTTGCGAAGATGTCAGACTGCAGCAGCTGCGTTTTAGCTTTGCGTACTTTGTTAAAACTTAGCGGCCTTTGCGGTTAAAATATTTTAGTTTTACCTGAAACATTGAATTATCAACATGATATATTACCTTTGGGAAAATTTTAAAAATTAATAAAAATGAAAAAAGGTTGTCTGATTTCGATTATTGTAGTTGCTTTTCTGGCTCTGGTTGTTTTAGCTGTATTTCTTTGGGGTACAAAAGTATATAACGGTATGGTTACTATGCAGGAATCCGTTACAAGTCAATGGGGTAATGTTGAAACAGCATATCAGCGCAGATCCGACCTCATACCCAATTTTGTCAATACTGTCAAGGGTGCGGCCAATTTTGAACAAACTACACTTACCCAGGTTATCGAAGCCAGATCGAAAGCTACATCAGTCACAATTGATCCAACCAAGATGACAGCCGCAAACATGCAACAGTTTCAGCAGGCGCAGGGACAACTGTCTTCTGCTCTTTCCAGACTGATGGTTGTTGTTGAACAGTATCCTGAACTTAAAGCTACACAGAATTTCAGGGATCTTCAGGTAGAACTTGAAGGAACCGANNCCATATTTTGAGGCTGAAAAAGGTGCTGAAAAAGCTCCGGAAGTTAAATTCTAAATTTTATTCATATACTATAAATGAAAGCTTCATCGTTCTTTTCGAAAGAACAACAAGCTCAGATTCTTGCATCTGTCAGGGAGGCTGAGATGGAAACTTCAGGCGAAATCAGGGTACACATCGAATCTTCACTAAAAGGTGATGTGCTCGACAGAGCCGCCTGGCTCTTCAAAAAACTGGGGATGCATAAAACTGCGGAACGCAATGGTGTTTTGTTTTATCTTGCAGTGAACGATAAAAAGTTTGCAATCATTGGCGATTCAGGTATAAATGCAAAAGTTCATACGGGGTTTTGGGATGATATAAGCGAACTGCTTAAGAAGAATTTCAAAGAGGGGAAGTTCACAGAAGGCCTTTCAGAAGGAATTTTGCTTGCCGGGAAACATCTTAAAATACATTTTCCTCACAAAAAGGATGATGTAAACGAATTGCCCGATGAAATTTCATTTGATAAATAAAATAAAAGGGGAGTAATGATAATGATAAAAAAAAGTTTGTATTTGCTGATCCTTTCGGTTTTATTTTGCACTATATCTGTTGAGAGGGTTTTTTCACAAAATATTCCTGAACGGCCGTCTCCTCCCAGGTTAGTAAACGATTTTGCCGGAATGCTTAAATCTGAAGAAGTAAGTATGCTCGAACAAAAGCTTGTTGCTTTCAATGATTCCACTTCTACTCAGATTGCTATCGTTATTATTCCTTCTCTGGAGGGATACGATAAAGCCGATTATGCACAACGGCTTGCGGAGAAATGGGCTATTGGCCAAAAAGGTCTGAATAATGGAGTACTCATTTTAGTTAAACCAAAAACTGCAGATTCAAACGGCCAGGTTCAGATTGCACCGGGTTATGGTCTTGAAGCAGTGATTCCTGATCTTACCTGTTCAGAAATAGTTGATCGCGAAATTCTCCCAGCATTCCGAAATGGGGATTATTATGGTGGATTAAATAAAGCCACAAGTACTCTGATCTCATTGGCAAGAAGAGAGTTTTCAGCAGCTGAGTATAGTCAGAAGGCAAAAAAAAGTACTGGTAAAAATATTCCCTTTGGGCTTATTATATTTATTGTAATCATCATTATCTCGGTGATTTCCAGGGGTTCGAGAGGTTCGAATAATAAACATATCAGTACCGGAGGATTACCATTCTGGATGCTTTTGGGTATGATGAATTCGGGTAGAGGTTCAGGAGGAAGCTGGGGCGGCTTCTCAGGCGGCGGTGGTAGCGGCGGCGGCTTTGGTGGCTTCGGTGGTGGCAGCTTTGGTGGCGGTGGCGCCGGTGGAAGCTGGTAACAAATGGCAAGGAGCAAAGGGCTCAGGGCAAGACAAAAAACAAAAGTAAAAAGAAAAAAGTTCTTAATTCTTCATTCGTTTGTTTTTTGATACAGTTATTGATAGAGAATCTTTAAGTTCATGAATAGTGCAGTAGAATTATTTAGTGGAATCCCTACCCGAAATATATTTTCTCCATTTTTCAATTACCTGTACCATATCATCTGGCAAATTTGAATCAAATAAAAGTCTTTCCCCTGTTACAGGATGATTGAATGCCAGCGATTTTGCATGCAATGCCTGACGCGGTAATATCTTGAAACAATTTTTAATAAACTGCTGATATTTTGTGAATGTTGTTCCTTTTAGTATCTGATCTCCACCATACTCTTCATCATTAAACAGAGGATGTTTAATATGACTGAAATGAACACGGATCTGATGTGTTCGTCCGGTTTCAAGCTTACATTCAATAAGTGAAATATAACCAAGATCCTCAAGAACTTTATAATGGGTTATTGCCGTCTTCCCCTCAGTGTCGTCCTTAAAAACCTGCATTATCTTCCTGTCCTTTATATTTCTGCCGACATTACCTGTAATAGTTCCCTCCCGGGGATCGGGTGTACCCCATATGAGCGCATTATATCTCCGGTCGGTGGTATGGTCATAAAATTGTTGGGAGAGCCTGTTTAGAGCATATTCATTCTTTGCAATAACAAGGATCCCTGACGTGTTTTTATCCAGGCGGTGAACCAGACCAGGCCTGCTCTCCCCGCTATTAAAAAGAGGAAGATCCCTGAAATGCCACATAAGGGCATTAACGAGTGTTCCGCTATAGTTTCCATAGGCAGGATGCACTACCATACCTGGTTCCTTATTAACAACCAGAACATCATCATCTTCATAAACTATATTCAGAGGGATGTTTTCGGGAATAAGTTCAATTTCTCTGGGTGGCGTCGGCAAAACAACCTGTATAACATCTCCGGGTTTAATCTTATAGTTTGGTTTAACCGAATTATTATTTACCAGAATATTCCCGGCATTAGCAGCATTCTGAATACGTGTCCTGGAGGAATTCTCCAGCCTGTCAGACAGGAATTTATCAATCCTCAGGAGTGATTGTCCGGGATCTGCCTTAAACCGGTAATGTTCAAAGAGTTCTTGCTGATCTGTTAATTCTTCTTCGGTCATTATATGTGATTATCTTACTTTTATAAAACGGTTATAACCAACTGGTTTGCCATTCATATTAATAACTATAAAGTAGATGCCCTCATGAAGTGATGAGATATCTACACTCGCACTGAAAGGAACATTAATTAGTTCATGGCCATTCAGATCGGTAATGGTAATATATGATGAACCGAAAAGTTGCAGTTCCCCGGGATTAATATTAATGTAATCCGTTGCCGGATTTGGCCATATGCCCATAAGGTTCTTATTCTTATAATATGTTTCATGAACCGATGTAACTTTAAGAGGAGAACCGACAACAGGTCTTATCATGATACTTCCGGGGACCTGTGACTGATTCCAGTTACCATTTAACCAGTAGAATTGTTTGCCGGCATTAGGAGTATTTACATCATAGCCCACATTAAGAAATGACTCAGACGACTGCTTCCATCCAACATAAAAAGGACCATTCACAACAACACCTTCGGAAATAGCGTAATTATAGAAGCCATTTATCACAGTTCCCTGTTCTACCATTACATCCGGAAGAGTATAAAGAATATTCCCGGGAATCCCGTTGTTGTCATCCCATACTGTTAGATCAAAGTCTATTTTATTAGCTTCCTGATAGCTGTCGTTGAAGCATATACGGATAGCTCTCAAGGTATCAGGCATGTATGAGAAGAATTTATAAGCTACCATAGCATTCCTGGAACCAAGTCCATTAATACCATACCCGCCTTCAGATGTCCCGTCATCGAATGCAAAATAGTTTTGGAAAACCTGATAATAGACTAAAGTGTCGTTTCCTTTTGGATCAAAATTATCTGTTTTCAGTGATGCTGTGATCCTGAAGAGAGCTGAATCATTATTGCTGGTGTTGAACGTATATACCAGGTTTGCATTATAATCAATACTTGTTAAGGGCCCGATATCTGTTGCTCCTGCAGAAAAAGCATAAGCCTGAGAATTATTATAAACATCCCATATTTCAAAGTTTCGGGTTATATTTCGTGTTATTATATCATTATTACGATAATGTACAGGTATTGCCGAGCCCATTTCCTGCAGATAGACTTGTCTGAATTGTTTCCAGGGCATAGCTTCATGAGTCTTAAGTAAAGAACGTAGCGGTAGTGTTAATGCCACATCAGCGAATACAGTATCACCGGCGTTTCTGTTTTTGTCAAGAAGAACATAATCGATATTCCATATATCACAATTTCCAACCATTGATGGATCGCTAAGGTTTGCACTGATACTGGCATAATTAATGAAACGGAACTGGAAACCTTTTTGAAGGAAGCGGTCCTGATCGATCCTGATAATAGCCGGTTTAAATCTTTGATCAAGGCTGCCTTCAGCTTTCCATACCGAATACCATTTTTGTTCCTCCGGTGAAAAAAACTGAAGTGTAAGACTATCATTTGATTCAGGGGGATCACCAAGACCTCCTGCCTGATAAAAGAAGCTCAGCCAGATATTATCTGATGCGCTATAATTCAGATTTATTGGTTGAGATGTAAGATGATCTGCTTCAAATCCCGATACAGAAGCCGCATCGTACATTCTGCCGGAATTGTCCAAAGCATCGAAAGTGGCTATTCCGGCAGTGATTTGCCGATCAGAATAAGTATTATTGATAAATACATAATTGTCCGTCCATTTATTACTTTCCGGGAAAATTGAATGTCCTGAGAAATCATCAAAAAATGGAAGAGCAAGTGTATCCGTAGAAGTCAATCCTTTATTTTCCTTATGCTTTTCGGTGTTATTTATTATCCTATAATTTGAACGGAGACCAGTGATTACTTCCTGTGCAGGAGAATTAGCCAGACATGTATTGAGAAAAATTACATATAGGATTATCCTTTTAAACATCTGGATCAGTTAGACTTGGTGTCTGAAATAGTGGCTGCAGGAATTGAATCTGAGACAATTCTGCTTGAATCAACCTTTCGTTTTGCTGCATCAACTGTAAGCCAAAGATATATTGAGGAACCAAGCTGAAGGGTTGCATCACTTTTAAATTCGGGATTCTGTTTATATACAAAAGCATTAATGGTATCTGTGCCTTTTTTAATAGTATTGTCATAAACAAAAGTGCCAAGGTTAAGTGATGAAACAAGAATTTTATTTTTCGCCGGATCAAGTTTCATACCCAACAGATCAGGAACAGAAGTACGTTGGTTGCTTAATCCTTTACCCAGAACAAGGTCGATTACTGAGCCTTTCTGCAGAGAATCTCCCTCCCGGATATTCTTTCCGTTATATTGTTGATCGATAACAACATCAATCGATAGATCGGGTCTGTATTTTAAGAGTCCTGTTTCGAGGCCGGAACTCTCAATAAGTAAGATCGCCTGTCTTTTTGGAAGATCAACAAGATTTGGCATTGCTACCATTTCAGGATGAAATGCATTGATTGTGAGAACGACATTCCTCCATTTTTTCACTTTGAATCCTGGTTTAGGGTTCTGTTCAGCAATACATCCTCGTGGAACGGCTATTGTGTAAATTGAATCAATTACCTCATACCGGAGCTTGCTCTTTTTTGCAAGTTTAGCAGTCTGCTCTATTGTTAGTCCGATGAAATCTGGAACTGGTCGAGCCTGACCATGTCTGGTATAAAAATTCATCCAGATTAGTAAGATCATTACAGCTCCAACAAAGATGACAATTGCAAATCCGAGATTCTTAAGAAAAAGTTTACTCAGGATAAAGTTTTTTAAGCTCATACAAACAGATTGAACATTAGTAATAACGCAAAGGTACTGATAAAATTATAAGATTAGATGTTGTGATTTTAAACCGATGGAATTGGCGGGCAAATAATTGGTTTATAGAGTGAATCTCTTTCTATGGGCATAAATCCTGATTGGCGTATCAAGGTTGATATCTCGTCGGAACTCATAGCCGGGTTTCCCTCTTCTGAACCCGCCATTGAATAGATTCTTGTTGTATCATCAATTGTCCCATCCATATCATCCGTGCCAAAGGAGAGAGACAGCTGGGCACATTCCTTACCAGTCATTGGCCAATATGCCTTGATATGAGGAAAGTTATCTAGATAAATCCTTGAGACTGCATAGTTCCGGAGATCCTCAATAGTATTCACCTCACCCAGATAAGACATACTGTTGTTAGACTTTTTATACTTTAATGGGATAAAGGCATTAAACCCATGTGTCTTATCCTGAAGAACACGAAGTCGTTCCATATGATCGATGCGATGGGAGTAGGTTTCTATATGTCCGTATAGCATTGTGGCATTTGATGGAATTCCAAGCCTGTGCGCTGTTTCATGGATTTTAAGCCATAAATCAGATGATGATTTTTCGTCGCAGATTATCTTTCTGAGCTCTTCATCGAATATCTCAGCGCCGCCTCCCGGAATGGAATCGAGACCATACCCTTTTAAAAGTGCCAAACCCTCTTCAATTGTGCATCCTGCCAGTGAAATCATATGATCAAGTTCAATTGCAGAAAAAGCCTTTACATGAAGAGCAGGCCGATACTTTTTAATTTTTTTAATAAGCGATCCCCAATAATGAAGATCGTAAGAAGGATGTACACCACCGACGATATGAACTTCAGTAACAGCCTTATTGTCAAAACGCTTCACAATGTCAAGCATCTCTTCATGGCTGTATTCCCAGCTTTCAGGATCACCTTCCGGTTTGTGGTAAGAACAGAACCTGCAATTATAAATACACTTATTGGTTGGTTCAATGTGAAAATTGCGGTTGAAATATGCAAGATTGCCGTTGTGTCTCCGTCTGACAATTCCTGCAAGCAGACCGAGAGGTGCCAGATCGGCTTTTTTAAAAAGGAACAAACCATCTGCCGGAGATATACGGATATTGTTAGTTATCTTATCAGATATAGCCCTGAGTTCTTTATCGTTTATATGGCTTAAAAGGCTTTTCATATAGAGAAATAGGAATCGATAAAGTTAAGAATAATAGGAAAGGATTTCGAATTATGATCATTATCTAACAAAAAAGGCGCCCTTTAGAAGACACCTTTAATCAAATATCGTAAAATATATATCATCCTTTTAATTTAAGCTCAGGAGAAACTGAGAGTTTCTTCCTGCCTTTTGCTCTGCGTGAAGCAAGAACTCTTCTCCCGTTAGGAGTTGACATCCTTTCCCTGAAACCGTGTTTATTTGCTCTCTTCCTTCTTGAGGGCTGATATGTTCTTTTCATCTTTTCAAATATATATGTCGACTAACTTCTGATTTGAGTCTGCAAATGTAGTACTTTTTTGAAATATAAAAACAAGTAAGGCGTTTTTTTAAAAAAAATCAAACCGGCAGATAGATAATCACTTTAGTATCAAAATAAGATTCATCAAAGAAGTCCTTTATCTGCCACAATGTTACTCTATTCTTAAACTGTGATAACTCAGAGGTCAGATCGCCCCCCTTAAGATAAAATATTCCATTCCGCAGGCTGTTGGTTGAGCGGAGACTTATGTTTTTTCCTGTAAGGCTCACAAATTCAGGGAATCCTGTTACTGCCCTGCTTATAACAAACTGAAACTTGCTATTTTCTTCTTCAATTCTTTTTCGTACCGCCACTACATTTTTTAATTCGAGTTCATCTGAAACTGCTTTAACGACTTTAATCTTTTTTCCAATTGAGTCAAGCAGGGTGAATTCAGAATCGGGAAACAAGATAGCCAGCGGAATTCCGGGGAAACCACCTCCTGTCCCGACATCAAGCACTCTGGTGCCTGGTAAAAAATTAATGACCTTGGCTATTGATAATGAATGAAGAACGTGATGAACAAAAAAATTGTCCATATCCTTGCGTGATATAACATTAATCATGCTGTTCCATCTGTCGTATATCATCTTTAACTTCGACAGCTTATCTTTCTGAATGTCTGATAATAATGGGAAATACCCAAAAATACTTTCTGACACTACCTGTTACCTGTTTTGATTAATATATTATATAACAATGTTTTGGCCCTGAATAATTGTGCTTTTACTGTTCCGATCGGAAGATTGAGCTCGGAGGAGATCTCTTCATACGAGTATTCCTTATAATAACGAAGCTCTATCAGAGACTTATATCTTGGTTTAAGCTGGTTGACGATATCTTTAAGCGCTGCAATCTTCTGGTGATTGATCAATGACTCTTCCGGATCTGGCAAGTCAGATTGAATGTTTACGGTGACATTTTCCAGATTATCCTGCAGATGGTCAAATGGGGTAGGCGAGAGCTGCTTCTTTCTTATAAAATCCACACAGTTGTTAGTCGCAATTTTAAAAAGCCAGGTACTAAAGGCGAATTTAGGCGCATATGAATCAATGTTTCTGAAAGCTTTTCCAAATGCCTCTATAGTGAGGTCCTCGGCATCAGATGCATTATTCACCATTTTAAGAAGCATATAATAAATGGAATCTCTATAGCGGTTCATCAGGCTGGCAAATGCTTTTTCATTTCCCTTTTTTGCTTCATCAACAAGCAAGAGATCTCCTTTAGCTTTGTCAGATAATTCGTGAACTATTTCCATAAGTTTTTACCGGATTTGCTCCGGGTATTGCTTAAAAATATAAAGCTGTTGATGACAGGTGAGAAGATATCGAAAATTAACAAATAAGCTAATAATCCGGGTTCATTCAACTTCTTTTTAACAAGAGCAAAAACAATAATCTGGGTTACTAACCTTAACACAAAAACAGCCAATACCCATTGCCAGAGAAAAATAAAGGACAATAGTACAATTAATGTTGTGTAGAATAATATTCTTGTTAATGGTTCAGCAATTAAGAGGAATTTATCTCTTAATTTATAATACGGAGCTGTTGTCAGATGTCTTTTCTTCTGAATTAACCATTCATTAATTCCTGAGCTTGGAACTGACCTGATATGTGTTTCACTAGTGAACTCAACACATGTATTTTCAGATGTAGCAATTGTATTGACTAATAAGTCGTCATCACCTGAAATAACATGGTTATGTGCGCCAAAGCCTTTATTCCTGAAAAAAACCGATCGCCTGTATGCTAGGTTTCGTCCCACACCCATGTAGGGTAAACCACGGATAGCCATACCCAGATACTGCATAGCAATAGTTATACTGTCGTAACAGATATACTTGCTCAGCAATCCATTCTCCCGGAAGTATCCACCATACCCCAGCACAAAAACGATATTCTCGTCAAAATGAGATGTCATTCCTTCAAGCCATTTATCTGATACAGGCTGACAATCAGCGTCAGTAAAGAGCAAGATTTCATTCTTTGCTGCTTTTATACCGATGAACTGGGCGAATTTTTTATTATGCGCAAACTTGGGATCTTTGTTTACCGTAGAGATTCGCAGATGAGGATATTGTTTCAGATATTCCCCAAGTATCTCATAGGAATTGTCTTCAGAGCAGTCGTTAACCACAATCACTTCATAATCGGGATAGTTCTGTTCCAGAACTGAAGGTAAAAATTTCTGTAGATTCTCTGCTTCGTTCCTGGCACAAATTATTATAGAAACCGGCTGTCTGGTCCCTTTTGCTTCAGAGGGTCTCTTTAAACCAACAGCCAGATAAAAGAAAAGGTAATAAAACAATTGAACTACTGCAGCAGAAGAGAAGATACAGAAAACAATTAAAAGTAAGATATTTTTGTGATCAGCCATTAAACTTCCAAATATATCAGCAATATTAATAAGATTAACGGAAAGGTAAAAAATATATTACAACAATAATTGGGAATTATAATTTAGAGTGATCTTCTGGTTCGGTAAGTATTTCCTGGGCAAGTATATTTTTAGTTATTATAGCCACGAATGTGACTACATATAAATAACCCCTGATGAAACCAGGGGTAGTGATCTAACAAACTGATCTATAGCCCTGGAAGGGCGTAATAAAGCTATCTTCAGCTCCTTTAGAACTGTAGGTAGTTTTGTTTTGCTTACCCCGGGTTTGAGCCAGGGGTTATTCAGAGACGGCTCTTACAGAGCCAGAATGTGTATCAACTAAATTCTATGATCTATAAAAATCATTCCTTGGAATTTTATAACCCGTATGGAAAAATTACCTTTGTTCTTCGAAAAAAGAGATTTAATAATATGTTTATAATTGAGAGCAGGGATACGGAATCAAAAGCACGGACGGGCATTCTGAAAACACCTCATGGAGATATCCCTACTCCGATATTCATGCCGGTGGGGACAGGTGGTACGGTAAAAGGCATCCTGCAACGTGATCTCACAGAAGATATAAATGCAAAAATAATCCTTGGTAATACCTATCACCTTTATTTACGTCCCGGTACTGAAATCCTTAAAACAGCTGGAGGACTTCATCATTTTATGTCGTGGGAACGACCTCTACTGACCGACAGTGGAGGTTATCAGGTCTTTTCGTTAACCGGGAACAGAAAGCTTACTGAAGAAGGAGCAATTTTTAAATCACATATTGATGGATCCAGACATGTTTTTACTCCTGAAAATACAATTGACATTCAACGTATTATAGGTGCAGATATAATTATGGCGTTCGATGAGTGTGCTCCCTGGCCATGTGATTATAATTATGCCAAAAAATCAGTTGCACTCACACATCACTGGCTCGACAGGGCGGTTGTAAGGTATAACGAAACGAACCCTTTATGGGGTAACGAACAGTTACTCTTTCCAATCGTTCAGGGAGGAACATTTGATGATCTGAGAAAAGAATCAGCCGAAAAAACAGCTTCTGCCGGGTTGGAAGGAAATGCAATCGGAGGATTGTCAGTAGGTGAACCGGCGGATGAGATGTACAGGATTATAGAACTTGTAAATGAGATACTTCCTGATGAAAAACCTCGTTATCTTATGGGTGTCGGCACTCCTGTCAACATCCTTGAATCCATCGAAAGAGGCATAGATATGTTCGATTGTGTTATACCTACCCGAAATGGAAGAAACGGGATGTTGTTTACAGGTGAAGGCACAATCAATATAAGAAACAGAAAATGGATTGATGATTTCAGCCCTATAGACCCTGACGGGCCCTCTGAGGTAAGTCTTAACTATTCAAAGGCCTATCTGAGGCATCTTGTTATGTCAGGCGAAAATCTTGGCGCGCAGATTGCGAGCATACACAATCTGGCCTTTTATCTTAAGCTTGTTGGTGAAGCAAGAAAAAAAATTGAAGAAGGTAATTTTAAACTATGGAAAAACTCAATGATAAAAAAACTTTCAGAGAGGTTATAGAATCTCTGAGGCCCAAACTTATTGACACTTATATAATAAAGAAGTTTCTTGGTACATTCTTCTTTTGTATTGTATTGATACTTACCATTGCTGTTGTATTTGATTTCGCTGAAAAAATTGATAACTTCATGGAGAAGCAGGCCCCGGTTAAGGCTATTATCTTTGACTATTACATGAATTTTATTCCATATTTCGCAATGCTTTTTGCACCCTTGTTCGTCTTTATTGCCGTTATATTCTTCACCTCTAAAATGGCAGTAAGCACTGAGATAATAGCGATACTTAACAGTGGAATGAGTTTCCGCAGAATGATGTGGCCTTATTTTCTCTCTGCTTTTATCATAGCTTCATTTACATTCGTTCTCACTAATTTTGTTATCCCTAAGTCGAATCTCATAAGAATGGATTTTGAAGATAAATACTATCACTCATCTATCAAAAGAGTGACAGTGGAGAGTATTCACCGACAGGTATTTAAAGATATCTTAGTCTATATGGGAACTTTTAATCCTATGAGCCAGAGAGGACAGAATTTCACAATAGAAAAAATTGATAGTGGAAGACTCATATCGAAATTATCAGCCCCTACAGTAACCTATGATACTGTCAAACATAAGTGGACTGCATTTAATTACTATATCCGCGAAATAAAAGGTAATGAAGAGGTTATCACAAAGGGCAAACAAATTGATACCACTCTTACGATAAAACCCGGTGATTTTTCAAGGGACCCCAGTTTTGTGGGAACTATGACTTCCCGTGAGCTAGATGATTATATCAAACTCCTCCGGCTGCAGGGATCGGATGAACTTAAACTTTTCCTGATTGAAAAATACAGAAGGTTTGCTAATCCTTTTGCTGTTTTTGTACTTACGCTTATAGGTGTATCATTGTCGTCGAGGAAGATCAGGGGAGGTATAGGTATGAACATCGGAATAGGTCTTGGGCTGAGTTTTTCCTATATTCTGTTTCTCCAGTTTGCTTCGCAATTCTGCCTCAAAGGTAATCTTGGTCCAATGCTGGCAATGTGGATTCCAAATATCATTTATTCATTAATCGGACTTGTGCTTTACGAATTGGCCCCGAAATAGAAAGTAACTCGTTCAATTTCCTTAAAATTGTACTCTGAAATTGAGCTATCATAAGAGATAATGATTCATAACGAATAATTAATACCAAATTATATGCCACTCAACAAAAAGATACGTGAACTACAGGAAAAACGTGAGAAGAGTTCTTCTTGGTGGAGGAGAACAGGCTATTGAGAAGCAGAAAGCTATGGGGAAACGAACAGCCCGTGAGCGCATTATGGCGTTTACTTGATGAAAATTCCTTCAATGAATATGACTTATTTGTTGAGCATGATGCACGTGATTTTGATATGGATAAGAAGTCACTTCCAAGCGATGGTGTAATTATCGGCTCCGGTACTATTTATGGTGCTCCTGTTGCAATCTTTGCTCAGGATTTTACAGTTGCAGGAGGGTCACTGGGGTTGATGCATTCGAGAAAGATTACCAAAATCATGGATCATGCTCTTAAGATGAGAATGCCCTCTGATCGGGATTAATGACTCAGGAGGTGCCAGGATACAGGAAGGTGTTAACTCACTTGCAGGTTATGGTGAAATTTTCTTCCGTAACACTATATCCAGTGGTGTTATTCCTCAACTCTCTGTTATTCTTGGTCCCATGCGCTGGCGGAGCAGTTTATTCTCCGGCTCTTACAGACTTTGTTTTTGTTGTTGACAATATTTCAAAAATGTTTATCACGGGTCCTGAGGTGATAAAAACTGTTCTTGGAGAAGAAATCTCAATGGAAGATCTAGGAGGTGCAAGAGTTCATAGTGAGATAACCGGTAATGCCCATTTCTTTGCTTTGAGCGAGGAGGAGTGTTTTGATCAGATAAAAAAGCTCATCACTTTTATCCCGTGGAATAATGGACAGAAAGCCAAAATGTTTGAGTCCGGTGAACCCAAGCCGGAATATAATATTAACAAAATTGTACCAGAAGATCCGACTCTCCCTTATGATGTAAAAGATGTTATCAGGGCAATTGTCGACAATTCGGATTTCTTTGAAATAATGGAGCTTTATGCAAAAAACATTGTGATCGGTTTTGGAAGAATGGGAGGACGTACTACGGGATTTGTCGCCAATCAACCGCTCGAAATGGCTGGCGTTCTGGATGTTGATTCGTCCGACAAAGCTGCAAGATTCATCCGCTATTGCGATGCTTTTAACATTCCTATTATCACTCTGGTTGACCTTCCGGGATATCTGCCGGGTGTGGATCAGGAACATGCCGGTGTGATACGCCATGGAGCAAAAGTTCTTTATGCCTATAGTGAAGCCACTGTTCCCAAACTGACTGTAATCCTCAGAAAAGCTTACGGTGGCGGATATATAGCGATGAGCTCTCGACATCTCCGTGCCGATTTCGTTTTTGCATGGCCATCGGCTGAAATTGCGGTAATGGGTCCCGAAGGAGCTGCAAATATCATATTCAGGAAAGAGATTATTTCTTCTGCTGATCCTGATGGAATGAGAAAACAAAAGGTTGAAGAGTATAAAACCAAATTTGCAAATCCGTATGTTGCTGCTTCGCGCGGGTATGTCGATGCTGTTATTGAGCCTTCCGAAACCAGAAAATTCCTGATGCATGCTATTGAGGTATCTGAAAATAAGGATGTTACGATGCCACATAAGAAACACGGTCTGCCACCTTTTTAGTTAAATGCATTAAAAAATTTATGAAACAGTCATGAATAAAGATAATAAGTTAGGATTCCTCAATATTGACACAAGTTTGTATCAGACAAGGATCAGCAATAAATTTCAAAACAGGAGCCCATACAAGCCTGCAGACCCACGGATTATTCTGAGTTTTATACCCGGTACTGTTCTCGAAATCCTTATTGAACCGTGGCAGAGAGTTACCAAGGGCGAAGACTTGATGATACTTGATGCCATGAAGATGAAGAACAAATTGAAATGCAATATGGATGGTGTAGTAAAATCAATAGCGGTTAAAAAAGGAGATAAAGTATCAAAAGGGACCGTATTACTGGAACTCGAGTGAAGATCACATCACTCCTTCCCAAATCACATTTTCTTTTAGTTTCTCAGTTAATTTTGGTTTCTCAGAAAATATGCCATAAACACTCGATCCGCTTCCCGACATCAGACTAAAGATGGCATTGGATTTATACAATTCCTCTTTTATGTTGTGTATAATAGGATGTTTCGTGAATGCAAAATCTTCAAAATCATTTACTATAAGCCCTTTCCATTCTATAACCGGACGTTCAATAAGTTGTCTGAGACTTGTTAAAGGAACTTCGGTCCGGCAGTTTTTATATGCTTCGCCTGTATTGATTCCGACTCCCGGGTTGACAATAACCAGATAATTGCCGGATAACACAGGCTTAACAGATGTAAATATCTCACCTCTGCCTGAGGCTAATGAAGGAACATTATCTACAAAAAAAGGACAATCACTTCCCACTTCCAATGCCAGAACCTTTAGGCTAAAGTTATCAATATTGAGTCCGAAATGTTTGTTAATTATCTTTAGCATACATGCTGCATCTGATGAACCTCCGCCTAATCCGGCGCCGACAGGGATAACTTTATGAAGATGAATTTTCAAAAAGGGGAAGGAAAAATTTCCTCGAAGTTTAAGAAGCGTTTTTATAACCAGGTTGTCATCCGGTTCGCTTCCTGTATCAATACCTGTAACTTGAAGAATATCTTTAGGAATTGATTGATCTGAAACGACAAATTCAAGAGCATCAGTGAGCCTTACCGGATAAAATATCGTTTCAATGTCATGATAGCCATCAGAACGATTACCGGTTATCCGTAATCCAATATTTATTTTGGCATTTGGGAAAACAATCATCTTCCTCTATTTGATGTAAAAATACCATATGGTTTTGAATTTGATACTAATGCTCCTTTTAATAGCTTTTCAACAAGTTTTAAACATCTCTTTGTTTGTAACAATAGGATGGTCTCTCAAGCTTCTCCGTATGGTTATTCATACCTTTGAATTCATATGGGAAGATAGTTTTCATTCTATATAAGTATTTATAAATCAGAAATATAATATTAATGGCAAAACAAAGAAATAGCCCAAGACAAACTGTCACAACTTTGCCTGATTTTGGTAAAGTTCCCCCACAGGCAAATGATATGGAGGAGGCTGTTCTTGGTGCAGTCATGCTCGAAAAAGAAGCAGTTATTACAATTCTCGACATTCTCAAACCGGAAAGTTTCTACAGAGAATCGCATCAGAAAATATTTAAAGCAATATCCGATCTTTCTTCGAGGGAGTTTCCGGTAGATCTCTATACAGTTACTGAAGAACTCAGGTCTCATAACGAATTAGACACTGTGGGCGGACCAGTTTATCTTACCCAGCTTACATCAAAAGTTGTTTCGGCAGCAAACGTTGATTTTCATGCAAGAATTGTAGCACAAAAATATATTCAACGAGAACTTATTAGGGTATCAACTGAAATACAGACAAGGTCTTTTGATGATACATATGATGTAACTGAGCTTCTTGATTATTCGGAAAATGCTCTTTTTCAGATTGCTGAAGGCAACATAAAAAGAGAAGTAGCTCCAATCAACGTGGTTATTAAGGAAGCAATAAGGGAAATTGAGGAAGCAGGAAAAAGGGAAGACGCTCTTGTTGGAACGCCTTCCGGATTCACTAAACTTGACAGACTTACATCTGGATGGCAGAAATCTGAACTGGTCATAATTGCTGCGCGCCCTTCCATGGGAAAAACTGCCTTTGCACTTTCAATGGCGAGGAACATGGCAATCGACCATGGGAAAAAAGTGGCAATATTCTCATGTGAAATGTCGTCTATTCAATTGGTTAACAGGTTAATAATAGCCGAAACCGACATTCCTGGTGATAAAATAAAAAACGGCCGTCTGTCTGAAGAGGAGTGGAAACAACTTGATATCAGGATAAAAAAACTGGTACAGGCTCCGATATTTATTGATGATACACCTGCAATTTCGATTTTTGAACTCAGGGCCAAGTGCAGACGCCTGATGGCTCAACATAAGCTCGATATCGTGATAGTTGATTATCTTCAGCTTATGTCAGGGCCCGAAAACGCCGGAAGCCGTGAACAGGAAGTGAGTAATATTTCCCGTTCCCTTAAGAGTATTGCCAAAGAACTAAATGTTCCGATTCTCGCTCTTTCCCAGCTTAACCGTTCAGTTGAAATGAGAGGAGGTACCAAGAGACCGCTTCTATCTGACCTTCGCGAATCAGGTGCAATTGAGCAGGATGCAGATATGGTCGTTTTTATACACAGGCAGGATAAATTTGGCATACCAACTTTTGAGGATGGATCTTCCACTAAAGGAATTGCTGAAATCATTCTTGCAAAGAACAGGAATGGTCCTGTGGACGATGTAAAACTTAGATTCCGGGAGGAGAAAGCTCAGTTTGTGGATATTGATGATTTTGATATAGATGGCAATCCGGATTTGAGTGGGGCACAGAGTATCACTTTAGGATCAAAGATGAATCATGATAACCTGAGAAAGCTTGGAGGCGGGTTTGATAATGAATCAGATATCCATGATGAACCTCCTTTTGCCTGATTAATCCTTTTTCCCGGCTACAATAATAACTATTTCTCCTTTTGGTGGTTTATTAGTATAGTATTCTGAAAGAAATGATAATGTACCTCTTATATTCTCTTCATACATCTTACTTAGCTCCCTCGAAACAGAGGCATTACGATCATGACCAAGATGGATAGCCAGTTCATCCAGCGTTTTTACCAGCCGGTAAGGTGATTCATAAAAAACCATGGTTCTTGTTTCGTCAGCTAATCCGGTTATTCTTTTGTTTCTGCCTTTTTTGGGAGGAAGAAACCCCTCAAAACAAAACCTGTCACATGGTAGTCCCGAGTTTACCAGCGCAGGTATAAGAGCAGTCGGACCAGGCAGAGTTTCTACAGGAATCTCTTTTTCAACACATGTTCTTACAAGTAAAAAACCGGGATCTGAAATACCGGGGGTCCCGGCATCTGAAACAAGTGCAATCGTCTGTCCTCCAAGAATCTTTGAACAAATCAAATCTACACTTTTATGTTCATTGAACATGTGATGCGACTGAAGTGGTGTAGAAATATTATAATGATTAAGTAACTTTTTTGTCTGACGTGTGTCTTCGGCAAGAATCAGATCGACACTTCCAAGAGTTTCTACAGCCCTGAAGGTAATATCCTTTAGATTGCCGATAGGGGTAGGTATCAGAAAAAGTTTACTCATTTGACGGAAGTTTGAGCTTTACCAGTTCAAGAAGTTGTATGACAGCTTCATTTTCAGATTTTTCTTCGGTATAACTCATAATTATAGCCATAGCATCCTGAAGACTTTCAGCTTTGTCGAGCCTTGAAATTGCCTGTGTATATGCATCTTTATTGCCATCGAATATCTCACCTATAAAGAGGAACTTGTCGCTTAACCCTATTGCATCCGATAAGCTGGTTATCTGCTTAGCCTTCAGGTGATCTGATAAATCTTTTTCAGCCTTCATGCTTTCTGCTTGCTTATCGTACAGATCATAAGGATGGCTGAATTTATCTGCAAGAATGGAAGTTTCGGCTGTTTTTTTCTGTGGTCCTTTTGATTCCGCTTTTTTCTCAATGGGAAGAATTAGATTTGCTGCAGGGTCCGATAATTTTTTCTTTTCTTCCGGTGGCTTATCAACTCTTGCCGGTTTTGCCTGAGGTACTTTCTCAACCTGCGTCTGAAGTATGTGTTTATCAGGAATGGGAGTATTATCTGAAGGCATTATGTCACTAATACTTTTGAGAAGAGCAATTACCTGACCTGCACTTTTACACTTCGACTTTGCGAGTTCTACCTGCAATGCCGGGACACCAGGATATTTTTTCAGATCATCAAT
>PLLX01000042.1 GCA_003141415.1 Bacteroidales bacterium | reverse complement strand
CACCAAAATCCCATTGATAAATTACCGGTATAGTATCAATAAGTCTTTGTTTTTCATCATAAAAAGTAAAGCAATACTTATTTTCCTTAATAGTATCGCAATTAGTGAATTCTAGCGGCGCTAAGCTGAAACTGAAAATATCATCTGTTTTCCGCCTGTTTGTTGAAAAATACCCGTTTTCAAATGTTGAATCGATAATGATCCCAAAATCATCTGCTGTTGAGTTAATTGCTGAATCAAGATGCACCGGTGCTATCCATTCTTTATTTATTTCCTGGGTATAAAAAAGGTCTTTCCCGCCAAAACCTTTATGTCCATCTGATGCAAAAAAGAGTTTGCCAAACCTGCAGGCAAAAGGGAAGGATTCATTTTTTGGTGTATTTATAACCGGGCCCATATTTACAGGTTGATCCCAGGAATTATTGTGCCTGTCACAATAATAGAGATCCATTCCGCCATAGCCACCAGGCATATCAGACGAAAAATAAATTCTGTCTCCATCAGGTGTAAGCGACGGTGTACAAAAAGAATAGAGCGGGTTATTATAGGTAAAAAGCTTGATATTGGTCCATATTCCATCTATTAATTCTGCAGAATAGATTCCAAGTTTATTTGAAGTATCAGAGATGTTTCTTAGCGCATTTTCAACAGAATTATTCCTGGAATAGTATATGATATTCCCATTTTCATTGAAAGTAGCCGGTCCGTCATTAAAAGCTGTTGTAATTTCCTTTGCCAGTATTTTTGGTAGTGTCCATCCTGAACTGCCTTTTTTGGTCACAAAGAATATTTTAAAAAGCCTGTTTTGTTCACCCTTATAACTTACCAGAGAATTGTCATTCTGGTCCGAACAAAATACAATCCCTCCCTTATAAAATACCGGGGAAAATTCATTATATATTCTGGAACTAAATGGAGTCGGTTTTACAATATATAATTCAGACTGGGCATACAATCCAGTCTTAATTAACAATGATGCAAGTATTACTATACAGAAGTATTTGTACATAAAAATAACCCATTAAAACTGTCTTGGTCCAATTACCTTTCTTTCAAATTTAAATATATAGTTTAAAACGATCTCGTGAGAGCCATTCATATATTTACCGATACTGCCAAAATCATAATCATACGAATATGCCATTCTGATTTGATAATTGAGTTGACACTGAAGCATCCCTATCAGTATATCTTTGTTCCGGTAACCAATACCCAACCATATCCTGTCTTTAAGATTGATCTGTGCATTATAATCTATCTGGATCGTATTATCCGGATGATATTTTATTAACACGGAAGGGAGAAATTTAACCTGCGGACTTATACCCACTTCATAACCCGTAGTAAAAAAATAATTACTCCCCGAGAAATTATTATCAATTTTGTATTTGCCCGTGCTTTTGTCCAGTTCATGACTTAAGAAAAGGGGCATGGAAATACCAATAAAGTACTTTTTTGTATAATAATATGTACCCAGACTAAAAGCTGGTAAAACTGTTGAAGCAGGATTATTCATCAGTTGTATATCATTCGCATCAGCTGCGATCAGCTTATTCCATGCAGTATTGTATACAGTGAAACCAAAACCTAATCCCAGCGCCAATTTCCCTCCGTGTAGTTCCATTCTGTATGCATAATTTCCAAGAATAGTGGTTTCTTTAAAGATACCAATACTGTTATTCTCAACGAGTAATCCAAGCCCGACTCTGTCATTAAAAACAGGTGTATGAACAGACAGGATATAGCTTTTTGGAGCATCACTGAATCCGGCCCATTGATCCCGGTATGAAGCTGTTAAACTCAGTGCATCCTGGCATCCGGCATAAGCGGGATTTATTGCGAGAGCATTAACAACATAATGATCTGACAACGGAAACATCTGTCCCGACATCTGAAATGTAAATAAAATTGCCAAAATGCTCAGAATAATTCTGTTCATTTACCTTTTAATTAAAACAGATCCCTTTAATATTTTCCCGTTTTCAAATTTCAAAATATAAAAATAGGTGTCCTCCGGAAGTTTCGACCCTTTATTATTTCGTCCGTCCCAGTCATTTAAATAATTATTATTTGAATATTCTTCATTTCCCCACGTGTTAACTATGATCAGCTCAGCCTTGCCGGTAAATTCGCTGATCTTGAAATAATCGTTTCTCCCATCTCCATTTGGCGTGATTACCGAGGGTACAAACACATTTTGAACGGTAATTTTAACTTTTGCAGTATCCTCACAGTTGCCATTCAACACTTTCCATAAAAATCTATTTTCCCCGATTGATAATCCAGTTATCCTGGTTGTCGGAGAATGAACATCACTAATGTGGCCGGAACCAGAAATTAAAGACCATTCACCTGTTTCAGATGATGACAATTCCGCATTCATTTGAGTTTCAAAGGTAAATTTCAATTCCTGATCTGGCCCTGCAACTGCTATAGGTGCAACATTAACAACTATATTTTGTGAAGCCGTATTGGTGCATCCATTGGTATTGGCAACAACTAGAGTATAAGTCCCGGTCATATCTAAAGTGGCACTGTCCGATACTGATGGATTTTGTATTAATGAGGTGAAATCGTCTGGACCTGTCCAGTAATAGACCGTCATACCTGCAGGGCCTCCAGTCAGGTTGAGGGCAGTACCTGCACAAACCGGACCGTTATTCTTTGCTGTAGTTAAAGGCAATGCATTTACTGTTACAACTGTGGGTACTGATGGTGCACTCTTACATCCACTTGCATTGGACACCTGAACTGTATAACTTCCTGTAATGGTAATATTTACACTTGGTGTAGTTGCTCCATTTGACCATAGGTAATCCATTCCCGGACTTGAAGTTAAAGTTACAATATCACCATCACAGAAGGTCGTTGGACTTTCAGCTGTAATAGTTGGAGTTATTGGCAGAGCATTTACTGTTACTATGGTCGCTACTGATGCCGCACTCTGACATCCACTCGCAGTGCTTACCTGAACGGTATAACTACCTGATGAGGTAATGTTTATACTTGGTGTAGTCGCCCCATTTGACCATAAGTAAATTGTTTCAGCACTTGAGGTTAAAGTTATACTAGTGCCATCACAGAAAGTTGTTGAGCCGCTAGCAGTAATAGTTGGTGTTGCCGGGATAGCATTAACAGTTACAACTGTGACTGCCGACAATGTACTCTGACATCCGCTTGCATTTGTTACCTGAACTGTATAACTACCTGATGTAGTAATGTTTATACTAGCTGTGGTTGCTCCATTTGACCATAAGTAAGTTGAGCCTGCACTTGAAGATAAGGTTACATTACCTCCATCGCAAAATGTTGTCGGCCCGTTGGCAGTAATAGTTGGTGTTGCCGGTAAAGCATTAACTGTTACAACAGTGACTGCCGACAATGCACTCTGACATCCACTTGCATTTGTTACCTGAACTGTATAATTACCTGCTGCAGTAATATTTATGCTTGGTGTAGTTTCTCCATTTGACCATAAATAAATTGTTCCGGCACTTGAAGTTAAGGTCACACTACCACCGGCACAGAAGGTTATTGGTCCATCAGCTGTAATAGTTGGTGTTCCCGGTAAAGCATTTACTGTAACTACAATTGCTACTGATGCTGCACTCTGACATCCGCTTGCATTTTTTACAATTACAGAATAACTACCTGATGTGGTTACATTTATACTTTGTGTAGTTGCTCCATTTGACCATAAGTAACTTGATTCTGCACTTGATGTTAAGGTTACACTACCCCCATTACAGAAAGTTGTTGGCCCACCGGCAGTAATAGTTGGTGTCACAGGTATGTCATTTACGGTAACTACACTTGCTGCTGATGCTGCACTCTGACATCCGCTTGCATTGGTCACTTTTACTGTATAAGTACCTGATGTGGTAATGTTTATACTTGGTGTAGTTGCTCCATTTGACCAGAGGTAACTTGTTCCTGCACTTGATGTTAAGGTTACACTGCCACCGGCACAGAAGATTGTTGGACCGCTTGCTGTAATAGTCGGTGTTGCCGGTATAGCATTAACAGTTACTGCAACTTGTGGATTAATAGTAGTAAACCCATCAAAAACGGCTACATGATAAGTTGTAGTAACAGCAGGATTAGCAATTGGGTCAGCTATAGAAGACGTAAATCCAACAGGTGTGGAAGTCCAGGTATAGGTATAGGAACCCGAACCACCAGATGCTACAGCATGTAATTGTACGTTAGCACCGGCACAGATTGTTCCGGGAGTAGCTGTAGGAGTCGAATTTAATGCACCTCCGCTAATTGTTATTGTTACTGCATCAGTGTTAGAGCAAGATGTTGTCAGTGAAGTAGCCGTTAATGTAAAGACTGTAGTTGCAGCCAAATTTACAGTTGTCGGGTCTTCTATTGAAGCATTTAAAAGTTGTGAAGAAGGTGACCAGCTATAGGTAAACGGACCTATTCCTGTTACTGTTGCATTGATTGTTGTGAATGTTCCATTTGGAATAGTGATATCTGTTCCTGCATTTACTACCGGCAGTGCATTTACATTTACCACTGTCGCTGCTGAAACTGCACTTTGACATCCATTTGCATTGGTTATCTTAACAGTATAATTACCTGCCGTTATAACATTAATACTCCTGGTGGTTGCCCCATTTGACCACAAGTAGGTTGAACCTGCGCTTGAGGTTAAGGTTACATTGCCCCCGGCACAGAAGGTTGTTGGACCTCCTTCTGTAATTGTTGGTGTTGCAGGTAAAGCATTTGCAGTAACTACAGTTGCTACTGATGACGCACTCTGACATCCGCTTGCATTGGTTACTTTTACTGTATAACTACCTGATGAGGTAACATTTATACTTTGTGTAGTTGCTCCATTAGACCATAAGTAACTTGTTCCTGCACTTGATGTTAAGGTCACACTACCCCCGGCGCAGAAGGTTGTCGGACCACTAGTTGTAATAGTCGGAGTTATTGGTAAAGCATTGACAGTAACTACAGTTGCTGCAGATGCTGCACTCTGACATCCACTCGCATTTGTTACTTTTACTGTATAACTTCCTGATGCGGTAATATTTATACTTGGCGTAGTTGCTCCATTAGACCATAAGTAACTTGTTCCTGCACTTGATGTTAAGGTTACATTGCCACCGGCACAAAAAGTTACTGGACCTCCGGCTGTAATAGTTGGTGTCGCCGGTAGAGCATTTACAGTTACCACGGTGGCTACTGATGGTGCACTCTGACATCCGTTTGCATTTGTTACCCTTACTGTATAAATACCTCCTATCGTAACGTTTATAGTTGGAGTGGTTGCACCTATTGACCATAAGTAAGTTGATCCTGCACTTGAGGTTAAAGTTACACTTCCACCGGCACAGAAAATTGTCGGACCACCGGCTGTAATAGTTGGAGTTGCCGGTAAAGCATTTACTGTCACTATGGTGGCTACTGATGCTGCACTCTGACACCCACTTGCATTTTTAACCCTCACTGAATAACTACCTGCTGTTGTAATGTTTATACTTTGCGTAGTTGCCCCATTTGACCATAAGTAAGTTGCTTCCGGACTTGAAGTTAAGGTTACACTACCACCGGCACAGAAAGTCGTTGGACCTCCGGCTGTAATGGTCGGTGTAGCCGGTAAAGCATATACAGTAACTATAGTTGCTGCAGATGCTGCACTCTGACATCCGCTTGCATTGGTTACTTTTACTGTATAACTACCTGATAAGGTAATGTTTATACTTTGTGTAGTTGCTCCATTTGACCATAAGTAAGTTGTTCCCGGACTTGAGGTCAGGTTTACACTTCCACCAGCACAGAAGGTCGTCGGGCCGCCGGCTGTAATGGTTGGAGTTGCAATAGTGCAGGTAGATTGGAAGAAAGGATATATAGGATCATTTACAATATCTGTCATATCCCCGTACGTACAATTCGAATGTGGATATCGGATTGTAACTGGCGCTGTGCAATTGAGTGCAGGGTAATTTGGTTCATTGTGGGTTAAATCTCCCGGAAAAATTGTTCCGCCAACAAATACCTTAACCGGATTGTCATTGCTGGTTAATGAACCTTCATGATTTGGACCATGTTTATCAATGTAGCCTGTAATGATAAGATAACCATTTGCTATTATTTCAGAATGGTTGTGCATTGAAAGGTTTCCCCTGACAATAAGAATTCCATTGTTGTTAATTGTTAAATCATGATTATCATCAAGGAACAAATCTCCTTTTATAACAAGTGTGTCATTAATAATAAGATTGGTGGGAGCACCAAAAAATGAGAGAGACCCATTTACCGTTATGTACCCGTTAATGGTAATATTATACCCGCTGATGTTAGTCTGGGGTATAGGCCAAGTCGGGTTCCAGCTTGTGGGTGTTTCCCATGCACCGGTATAATTATTCTTACTTGAATGCTGTGAAAATATTAGCTGTAGCGGGAGACAAATTATCCACAACAATAAAACAATCTTCTTTGTTTGTCCAATCATTAAGTACAATTTAATTCAATACCTGTATATTAATTAAAATCTAAACCCTTAATATCTTCCGAAACTCCTTATACTAGTATGAATATCTTTAAGACAAGTTTATATGACTGAAAACCTTGATTCTCTCAAACGTATTTACCCGTTCTTGAATTTGCTTTCCTGTTACTTTATATAAGGCGTTTTTTGTGAACAGATCAAGTTCCCCAAAATGACCTTTCTTATGTCAATGAGTCAAATATAGTAAATTTCGGTTACGCTATAATACAGTACAATAATTTAATATTAATAACCAAATGATTAAGCTGACCTGGAATAAATTTATAAGAAAAACGCAAAAGCGGGGAAGGTAAAGTAAAAATTCAGAGTTATGCGTATTTTTAAATTGCGAATTGTTCTTGATCAAGAAATACTAAAATATCCTTAATTATTTCACCTTTATCGTCAGTCCAATATATTTTTATGCCTATACTTGGTATACTGCCGTGAAGAATATCTTCTATGGGGGAAAAGGTATCCTTAATATCATCAAAATCATTCATTTCATCATATTCATCAATAGGCAAATAGAAGTGTAATATTAAAACATAATCAGGCTCATTAATCCGTATCAGGACTTTTAATATTTTTAAGAGCCATATTGTTGATGTAGTATTGAAATATTCCAGATCTAGCCTGACATTAGTAATTGGCCTTGCTTTAAGAACATATTGTGTCACCCAATTTAAAACAGGTTCATACACTTTGACAGCATTTTCAGGAATTGACCTGCCAGAGAAAATAAGATTACCTGTCAATTGATTCAGATCAATTTGTGGAGTTTTTGGAGTTTGCTCAATAATCAGACTCTGAATTTCCTTCATAATGGGCTCCTTTAAGGACTTTGAACTATATACTTATGTTAATTAAACAATAATCAAATCTATATCAAATTTTTATATGTTAAGCAACGTTTGTCAAAAACGCAATGTAGATCATCAAATAATTTGCATGTTAATGTAAAATTACACTAACTTTTTTCTCTTTATGAAAAAACAGGTCAAAGAAAGAACAAGTTCAGTAAAATAAGCAATCCCGTTGGCACGGGGTTTATTCAGTCTTAGCGTAGAGAGAGGGATTACCTTCGGTGATCCCCGGGGAAGAACCTTGCAAATCCAAATTACTCCTTTACTAGTTTCACTCGTATAGTCTTTTTATTTTCCATCTAGCCTCACTCAGCCAAGTCTGGTTCGGCTATCTGTAAAATAAAAATCCCCCAGCTTCGCTGAGGGTGTAGTTTGTCTTTGCGGAGAGAGGGGCTCTTGAACCTCCTCTTCTTAATAATTGATTATCAAATTGTAACGTGCTGTAAAAATTCACCTCCACCGACTCGGGCACCTCACATGCCTCTCCTCAATTTTCTTTAAATAACGCTTGTTTGCATATTTCATTGTAAATTTAATAAAAATTTGGCAATTGCAAATAGAAAATTGAATATGGAGATAGTTGAACAAAAATTACGTGATTCCCTACACGATTTGTTAAAGGGTACAAAGGCCGGTTGTATTGACCACATTTGGCCGGTCAGATTACAATTAACACACATAACTAAATAACAAGCACTTAACTCCGGCTTTTGGTGGTCAATATGATCCGGCTAACTATGGTCAAGGCCACTGGTTTTTCCACTTATCTAAGATATTTACTTATTAGATTGATTAAAAGCTTTTTATCTGTGGGCTTTGAGATGTAATCATTGCATCCGGCTTCAATTGATTTTTCACGATCTGCTTCCATCGCATAAGCCGTATTTGCAATTATCGGTATTTCCTTATTTTTCTCCCTTATAAGTCTGGTAGTTTCATATCCATCTATCCCTGGCAATTTGATATCCATTATAATTATGTCAGGCTTCTTGTCTGAGGATAACATTTTCAACGCCTCAAGACCATTCTCTGCATGCAATATATTAGCCCCACACGATTTAAGAATTTCGTACATCAGCATGAAATTAGAAGTATCATCCTCGACCACAAGAATATTCCTCCCTGACCATATTGGTTCTGGGTGGTCATGATTGGCAAGTACTGCTACAGGTTCAATTGCGCTGCTGATCTTTTTAAGAGGAAGTGAGAAATAAAACCGTGATCCTTTGTTTATTTCTGATTCTACTTTTATTTCACCTCCCATAAGCTTTACAAGATTCTGTGAAAGGGAAAGACCTAATCCCGTACCCCTATATAATCGCAGTTTATTGTCTTCCACTTTTCTGAACAATTCGAATATAATTTCCTTTTTGTCTTCAGATAAACCTATACCAGTATCCTCCACGAAAAACAAAATCCTATCTTCCTGCAAACTGCATCCCAATAATATATGTCCGGAATCGGTAAATTTAATAGCATTATCAAGGAGTTTGCTGAGGGCCTGCTTGAGACGAAAGCCATCAACCTCAAAAGTCAGATCATTATCCTTAATATCCACAGAAAGACGAAAATCCAAATGAGATTTTTCTATGGACTTTATTTCCTCAGTAAATCTCAGATAAAGTTCATTTAGAAGGGGATAAACCTGACAGTTCCTGAAGTTGATATTCATTTGGTTGGATTCAATTTTTGAAATATCAAGAATATCATCAATAAGTCCTAACAGGCTATTAGAGTTTGAAACTATCAGGTTTATAAATTTAGTTCTTTCTTCCTCAGAATAGCCTCTGTCATTTAGGAGCTCAGCTAACCCAACTATTGCATTCATAGGAGTCCTTATCTCGTGCGACATATTTGCAAGAAATGAGCTTTTAAGTTTATCCGACAGTTCTGCTTTTTCTTTCGCAGATATCAATTCCTTTTCCGCCTTTTTTCTCTCCTTTATGATTTCCTCTTTAACGATTATTTCTTTAGTCTTTTCATCAAGATTCTTTAACAGCCGTTCCTGGGTTGTCTTCATAATTCTCTCTCTTATTCTTATATACTGATATAGAGAGAAAATCAATACGGTTACTATTGTTAAATAGAACCAGACTGTAAGGTAAAATGGTTTTTTAATTATGATTTTAAAGGTTAACGGTTCCGTATTTGATATATTATCTTCATTGAATGCCTTAAGTTCAAAAGTATATTCACCATGGCCTACATTTTCATAGGTGACTTTCCTCGTAGTTGACAGATCCGACCAGTTAATGCTATAACCTTTTAAAAATGTTTGGTAATTGATCATTTCAGGATTGCTGAAATTAATCCCTGTATATGCAATTTCAATCTCATAATTCCCGGGTTTGAGTATTAAAATATCATGGAAGCTGACTTTCGCTTTATTGATATAGACTGCATCAATATGAAGAACAGGAGGCTCCTTCCTATTTATACTAATTTTAGGCAGAAATTTTACTATTCCTTCTGATGTTCCGAACCAGATATTATTCCGGAGGTCAATTAAAACCGCATTGGAAAAGAAATCAGTTGAACTTTTAATCCCTTCATAACGAGTGTAATTTCTTATCCTGTTGGTTTCGTTATCTATCTGCGAAAAACCACCCTTGTGACCAACCAATATTCTATGACTTCCATCAAATGCCAGACTATAACAATAATCTGAGAATAATCCCGAAGCACGTGTATAATTCAGGTTGCCATCATCTTTAAACCTGTAAACACCATTACCCAGGGTTGCAACCCAAAGCGATCCGGAGATATCTTCCGCAAATGATATTACCGAGTTATGTCCCATAGAATTCGTGAGGTCTAGAGTGCTAACATTGTCATCCGGATCAATGTAGTAAATAATACTGCAGATTGTTCCAACTAATACTCTGCCAATTGAATCTATAAAAAGTTGTTGTATATTATTATAAGGCAAACCATTATGTATATTGAACCATTTCCTGGTACCTGTAATTGTGTTTAGTTTGCAGGCGCCTTTCTTAGTACTGATCCATATAGTATTCCCTTTACCGGTTATGTGATTTATTGAATTCTCGAGATCATCATTCGATAAATATATCTTTGTGAATTTTTCATGGATGGGATCAAAAGTAAAAACTCCCTCTTTTTCAAAGCCAAGATATATCAATCCTTCATGCGAGCAGTAAATTGAATTTAGCCTGGAGTCGGATAGCCCGGCAGGGAAAGAATAAGATTTACTTATCTTGCCATCTTCTGGAATAACTTTTGTTATAGATTTATCACTTGCGAGCCATATATTATTTCTATCTTTTGATAAGGAGTAAATATGGTTAGATCCGATTCTGTTCCA
>PLLX01000165.1:7018-7233 GCA_003141415.1 Bacteroidales bacterium | reverse complement strand
TTCATCATTACCGGAGTCTTAGGTACAACAATTTCTCCTTATATGTTTTTCTGGCAAGCTTCGGAAGAAGTTGAGGAGGAAAAAGAGCTCCATTTAATTAGTCGATATGGAAAGCCTAAAATCGGAGGAAAATTTATCAGAAATCTGCGTATCGATAATTTCTCAGGCATGGTATTTTCTGAAATTGCTACATGGTCAATAATTGTAGTGGCCGC
>PLLX01000165.1:0-7004 GCA_003141415.1 Bacteroidales bacterium | reverse complement strand
GCAGCTTATGCCTTATCTGAAGCCTTTAACATGAAAGAAGGGCTTAACCTCAAATTAAAGAAAGCTCATGGTTTTTATGGCATAATTACTATTGCAACGCTTATTGGTTTAATGATTAATTTCATCGGCATTGATCCGATTAAAGCCCTGGTTTTTACAGCTGTTTTTAATGGAGTGGCTGCTGTACCTTTAATCTTTTTGATTGCCAGAATCGCCCGTAATAAAAAAATTATGGGTGAATACCGCAGTGGGTGGTTGTCTAATACTACAGTTTGGATTACATTTCTGGTCATGCTGGCGTCTGCAGTTGCGATGTTTTACACTTTAGCCCGAGGATAATATGAACTTATTACTTTCTTCATTTATGAATGTTATTAGTGTTAATTATGACGAAATGGATAAATACTATCGGTAGTGCTTTCATGCAATTGCCTGGCACATTTGCGGACTCGCATCAATTCATGCTAAATTCCAAAGTTGTAAAATAGCTAGTCCGGCTGGCAAAAAACGGGGAAAGGTGGTCTATATGACCGATTTTTCCAGAAAGAGTAAAATATCGATTAATATCGGGTATCTGGTAAAAAGTGTTTGAGTTGATCATCTAAGGAATCTTCTATTGCGTAAAAGCCTTATGATGCAATTGGCACTGAATGTGGTACTCGCAATGAAGGTTGATGTTGCGAACCTCATGCATGAGAGCGCAGTAAATTTTTACTGGTTTACTATTGCATTTCAGTTGATGTCTTGGAAGGACTGGTTAATGTGTGCCTTGAATGAGACCGACCAAATATCGGGATCAATGCTGTAATTATGATGGGGGAAGGTCCCCCGCAGGTATCGTACAGGCGAGACCTGCAAACCGCCCTACGGTGCTTCCCGGGTGACTGGGAGGTATTAGAACGGAATAGGGAAAATGTCCTGTTAGAAGGATAAGGTAAGAATAGAAAAGATGAACGAAAGTGAACCTTCGATGAGGTGTCGTGAAACCGTACTTTCAGTCAAAACCACCGGTTCATTTACCTTTTAATTAAAACAGATCCCTTTTTTATTTTACCATTTTCAAGTTTCAATATATAGAAATAGGTATCGGCAGGAAGTTCTTTACCCTTGTTATTTCGTCCGTCCCAATCATTTAAATAATTGTCGCTTGTATATTCTTCATTTCCCCACCGGTTAATAATAATCAGTTCAACCTTGCCAATAAACTCACTGATCTTAAAATAATCATTTTTACCATCACCATTAGGTGTGATTACGGAGGGAACAAACAGGTCATGAACAGTAATTTTAACTTCTGCAGTGTCCTCACAACTGCCATTCAGTACTTTCCATAAAAATTTATTTTCCCCGATTGATAGTTCAGTTACCCTGGTCGTTGGAGAATGAATATCACTTATTTGACCGGAGCCGGAAATTAAAGACCATTCTCCGGTTTCGGATGCAGATAGTTCTGCATTCATTTGTGTGTCAAAGTTAAATTGAAGTACCTGCTCTGGCCCTGCAACCGCAATAGGAGTTTCATTAACAATAATAACCCAGGTGGCCTTATTGACACATCCATTGATATCGATAACAGTGAGTGTGTAGGTCCCGGCCATATCTAATGTAGCACTGTCTGTTACTAACGGATTTTGTAATATTGAGGAGAATTCACCGGGCCCCGACCAGTAATAGACCCTCATGTCGGCCGGGCCGCCAGTCAGGGCGAGAGAACTTCCTGTACAGACCGGACCATTATTACTTAGGGACACTACAGGTAGTGGATTTAAAACTGTTGCAACTGGACCTGATGCGGCACTCAAACAACCTCTTTCATTGGCAACCTTAACAGTATAACTTCCCGAAGTAGAAACAGCTATATTTGGTGACGTTTCTCCACTTGACCATAAATAACTACTTCCTGCGCTCGAAGTTAGAGTTACTGTGTCCCCTTCACAGAACGATGTTGGACCTTCAGCTGCAATAGTTGGTACTCCTGGTGATTCATTAATTGTTATAATGGTTGCAACCGAAGATGCACTCTGACATCCGCTTGTATTTGTAACCTGAACGGAATAGTTTCCTGCTGTTGTTACCTTTATTGAAGGTGAAGTTGCAGAATTGGACCATAAATAACTTGCTTCTGCACTTGAGGTTAAAGTTACATTACCTCCATCGCAGAAAGTCGTTGGACCACCGGATGAGATTGTTGGTGTTGCCGGTAATGCATTTACTATTACTACTGTGGCTGCTGATGGCGCACTCTGACAACCGTCTGCAGTGGTTACCTGAACTGTATAACTTCCTGATTTGGTAATGTTTATACTTGCTGAGGTTGATCCGTCTGACCATATGTAACTTGTACCTGCACTTGAAGATAAAGTTACATTACCACCATCACAGAAAGTTGTCGGACCATCAGCTGTTATCATTGGTGTTCCCGGTAAAGAATTTACTGTGACTATAGTGGCTGCTGATGTTGCGCTCTGACATCCGTTTGTATTTGTTACCCTTACAGTATAACTTCCTGAAATTGTAACGTTTATGCTGGCAGTTGTCGCCCCTGTTGACCACAAGTAAGTTGAGCCTGCACTTGAGGTTAAAGTTACACTACCACCTGAACAGAAAGTTGTTGGACCATCAGCTATAATAGATGGTGTTGCAGGTGAAGCATTTACTGTAACTACAGTTGCTACTGATGTTGCACTCTGACATCCGCTTGCATTTATTACTTTCACTGTATAACTTCCTGAAGCGGTTACATTTATACTTTGCGTTGTTGCTCCATTTGACCATAAGTAACTTGTTCCGGCACTTGATGTTAAGGTTACACTGCCACCATTACAGAAAGTCGTTTGTCCGCCAGCTGTAATAATCGGCGTCACCGGTACAGCATTTACTGTTACAACCCTGACTGTAGATGGTGCGCTCTGACAGCCACTTGCATTGGTCACCTGAACTGTATAACTTCCTGCAGAAGTAACATTTATACTTTGTGTAGTTTCACCAGATGACCATAAATAACTTGTACCTGCACTGGATGTTAAGGTTACACTACCCCCTGCACAGAAAGCGGTTGGACCACCGGCTGTAATAACTGGAGTTACCGGCAGAGCATTTACAGCTACTGCAACTTGTGGATTAACAGTAGTAAATCCGTCTGTTACGGCTACATGGTAAGTTGTAGAAACTGCAGGATTAGCTATAGGATCAGCAACGGATGATGTAAACCCAACAGGTGTCGAAGTCCAGGTATAGGAATAAGAACCTGAACCGCCTGATGCCAAAGCATGTAATTGTACATTAGCACCGGCACAGACTGTTAGAGGAGTCGCTGTCGCAGTAGAACTTAAGGGGCCTCCACTTATTGTTACTTTAACTTCATCGGTGTTAGAACATGTTGTAGTAAGTGAAGTAGTAGTTAATGTAAAGATCGTTGTGGCAGCAAGATTCACAGTTGTCGGGTCTTTTACTGTAGCATCTATAAGTTGGGCAGAAGGTGACCAGCTATAGGTAAAAGGACCGGTACCAGTTACTGTTGCATTGATTGTTGTGCTTGTTCCATTTGGAATAGTGGTATCTGTTCCTGCATTTACTACCGGCACAGCATTTACATTTACTATAGTCGCTGCTGAAACTAAGCTCTGGCATCCGCTTGCATTGGTTACCTGAACTGAATAACTTCCCGGTGTGGATACGTTTATACTTAAGGTAGTCGCTCCATTTGACCAAAGGTAAGTTATTCCTGCACTGGCTGTTAAGGTTACACTGCCACCGATACAGAAGGTTGTTGGTCCTCCGGCTATAATAGTCGGTATTATCGGCAAAGCATTGACTATGACAATAGTTGCTACTGATGCCGCACTCTGACATCCGCTGCCATTAGTAACTTTTACTGTATAACTACCTGATATGGTAACGTTTATTCTTTGTGTAGTTTCTCCGTTTGACCATAAATAATTTGTTCCTGCACTTGATGTTAAGGTTACACTACCGCCGGCACAGAAGGTTGTCGGACCGCTGGCCGTAATAGTTGGAGTTGTAGGGAGAGGATTAACTGTTACTGATATTGCTGAAGATGGTAAACTCTGACACCCGCTTACATTTTTTACTTGTACCGTATAACTCCCTGAAACAGTAACGGTTATACTTGACGTAGTTGCTCCATTTGACCATAGGTAACTTGTACCCGCGCTTGATGTTAAAGTTACGCTACCTCCTGCACAGAAGGTAGTTGGGCCACCAGCTGTTATGGCTGGTATTACCGGTAAAGCATTTACTGTTACTATTTTGGCTGCTGATGCTGCACTCTGACATCCGTTTGGATTTGTTACCCTTACAGTATAACTTCCTGAAATTGTAATGTTTATGCTGGCAGTTGTCGCCCCTGTTGACCACAAGTAAGTTGAGCCTGCACTTGAGGTTAAAGTTACACTACCACCTGAACAGAAAGTTGTTGGACCACCGGCAGCAATCGTTGGAGTTGACGGTAAGGAATTTACTGTTATTATGGTGGCTACTGATGCTACACTCTGACATCCACTCCCATTTGTTACCCTTACAGTATAACTTCCTGCCGTAGTAACGGTTATACTGGAAGTGTTTGCTCCATTTGACCACAAGTAACTTATTCCGGCGCTTGAGGTTAAGGTTACACTTCCCCCGGTACAGAAAGTCGTTGGACCACCTGGGGTAATTGTTGGTGTAGCCGGTAAAGCATTGACAGTGACTACAGTTGCTGATGATGTACTCTGACAACCTTCTGAATTGGTCACTTTTACAGTATAACTTCCTGATGCAGTAATATTTATATTACGTGTAGTTGCTCCATTTGACCATAAGTAACTTGTTCCCGGACTTGAAGTTAAAGTTACACTACCACCGGCACAGAAATCTGTTGGTCCTCCCGCTGTTATGGTTGGAGTTGCAATAGTGCATGTAGATTGGAAAAAAGGATATATGGGATCATTTATAATATCTGTCATATTCCCATAACTGCAGTTAGAATTCGGGTATGGCGTTGTACTTGGTGCTGTACAGTTGACCGCAGCAAAATTCGGTTTATTGATGTGTAATGATGATGGAGAAATAGAGCCGCCGATAAATACCTTAACAGGATTATTATTGCTTATAAATGAACCATTATTGGGTGAACCGAGTTTAAGAACGTCACCTGTGATAACAATATAATTATTTGTTATTATATTCGAAAATACACCGATTGTAAGGTTCCCTCTTACGATAAGAATTCCATTACCGTTTATTGTCAAATTTGTAAAAGTTCCAAGTGTCAGATCTCCATATATTACGAGCGTGTCATTAATAATTAGAGTACTGGGAAGTATGGAGAATGAGAGAGACCCATTTACTGTAATATACCCGTTAATTGTTATATCATATCCGAGAATATTTGTTTGTGGAGCCGCCCATGGCGGGCTCCAGCTTGCAGGTGTTTCCCAGTCGCCGGTATAATCATTCTTGCTAACATGTGACTGTGAAAATACTGTCTGGCATGAAAGACAAATTATCCACAACAAAAAAATTCTCCGCTTCAATTTTACAATCATTAAGTACAATTATATTGATTGCCAGTTAATTTAGGCAATATAGCAACATTCATGGATCAATGTAATTTTTTTTCTGTCAATATATAAATGAGATATTATTGTGCAAATTATGTATAGGAGAACGACTATTAAATTTTTAAAGCCCGGATAAAGAAAAACTCAAGTTTTTGCAGGTCCAGCTTACCATCAGTTCTCACGCCACTGCAAACATCAACCTCAAAGGGCTGAACCTCTTCAATGGCTTGTCTGACGTTTTCAGGATTTAAACCTCCGGCAAGAAATACAGGACATTTTGAATTTTCCCTTATCTGCCTGCTTAATTTCCAGTTGTGAACCCTTCCTGTACCTCCGAGTTCTTTCACTTTAAGATTCGGATTGCCGCTATCAAGGAGTATAGCATCAACCATCGAAGAGATTTCGAGTTCTTTATCGACTGATCTTTTGTCAATTACGTGGATAGAACTCGTCGGAGGAGGGTCTAATTTACAGATAGGGAATTTTATATCATCCTGATTTTTCATTTGATGGTTATATGAACACAGATATCAATGGAAAACAAACGGTTCGAACATTCACAGATGAAGAAAGTGAACGTCTTGATAGGTTAAATGAAAAATGTTTTGAGGTAGCGGGAATTGAGAATATAGATGTTTATAGAACTTCAATGCGAATTCAAAAACTGATTTGGGGAGACCCTAAGAAGAGGAGACCAGTCAATGATTGATTTTGTGGTAATTATTAATCCATAAGGATCACACGAACTGTTTAAATTTAAACGGATTGGTAGAAGCCAAATAATAATACAAACCCAAGAAACACCTCCAATCTGGGTTTATAATTATTTGATTTTGTTGAAAATCCGTCCCAAACTGACCACTTCCAAATCCGGTCTGATAAAACTTAACATACATCACGATACAACAAGCATTTAACTCCGGTTTTTGGTGGACAATATATTCCGGCCTGATATGAACTTAATCGCCGGTGTTGACAATCAATCTTTAAGATAGTATTGTTATTTTATTAACAGGTTGATTTTCAGAAATTTATTTCATCAAATTGTACCGTTATATTAAAATAATTGCATACCCTTGTAATTATATGTATTATCCAGTACATATATTGTGTATTTAACAATTCCTTTATATGCAGCTGTTCAAATTAAAAACCAAAAATCAAAACGATGAAAAAGATAATCATAATCCTCTTGTTGGCCATTCCATTTCTGTCCTTTGGCCAAATTGGAATTAAAGCAGGCCTTAACTTTTCAAATGTTACCAATACTTCTTCCATAAGCCATAGCAATAGAACTGGCTATAATATTGGTATATTCCTAGCTCCGAAATCCAAAAGTATTATCAGTTCAAAAACTGAATTGATTCTTTCAAAGCAGGGGTACAATTATTCGACCAATTCTGTGGATGGGACTGTCGACCTGTTATATATCATGCTGCCAAC
>PLLX01000058.1 GCA_003141415.1 Bacteroidales bacterium | reverse complement strand
TTAGCAGTTACTAGTAAAAGTCTAGGTGATAAACTCATAGTTAATGCTGATGGACTTACAAAACTTCCGGGTGGCGATCTTATTAGTATAACGGCTACATTTCAGGCTGCTACTGTCAATTTACAAGCAACTGAAACAAAACTACAACTATCATCTGGACTTAACGAAGGTCAGCAAACTGGTGTAACTGGTTCTCTTGATTTTTCAGATATAGTATATAACACTCCAGAACCATATTATCTCGTACCTGTTAAATCTGGAGACTGTGTTGTATTCTCAGAATCTGCTTCTAAAATTCAAGGAACTATTACTTTAACAATAACATTTGCTCCTTCACCTTCTGCTCCCGGTGTTAGTGGTGGTAGTACTACTCTTACAGTACCAGCAGCGGGACCCGGACAATATAGAAAAATAGTATTATCAACACCAAAACTTGGTTGGTATGACAGTGCAACTATTGGTGTATCAGATAATGATATTAGTGTTGATGTTGTGAATGTTTCAGTTGACGGTCAACAAAACAATCAAGGTGGTGGTGATCAAGGTGGTAACCAAGGTGGTGACCAAGGTGGTCAAACTCCTCCAGTTACGAATATCATATTGAATGCTTTTAATTCAAGTGTTGGTACTGGCTCAGTTTATCAAATATATAATGGACCAGCTAATGCTCCTGAAGTAGCACAGCTTGGAATATTTTTAGCTGTCTATCCTCCTAATTATATGACAGATGGTCCTTTAGCACATGCATATGTATATAATACAGGAACTCCTTATGGTAAGCAAATGGGTAATGGTGAAATAAAAGATATGGGTGCAGGTAATCAACTTAATACCATTCAAGCACCGCCAACTACTGGTTTTTCTTTTTATACAGCTCTTGTACAGGGAAATACTTATGTTGTAAGATTTAGAAAAGTACTTGATTATCAAACGTCTCTTCCACTTCCATCTTCATACTTAGATTATATCTATGGTATATTCTATGTTACAGGATATCAATCTGATGGAGTTACAATTACATATGAAGGTCCATTCGATCCAAATCAACAATAACAAATTATAAAGGGTTGGCATTTGTCAACCCTTTTCACAATCATTGGATTAGTATCCTTTGGTTGCACGAAAATCGATAATGACACTCCTTCTGTTAAAAAAGTTGGTGTTATAGATGGTTCTTTCGAAGCACAGTACGGTGACATTTCTATTGCAAAAGATTATACTAGTCCTGCAGTCGGATGGAATGTATGGACTTTGCTAAGAAAAGATGGCAGTAAGGTTGACGGAACAGAATTTATTACAGGGTCTGCTGCACAACAATGGTGGAGCACACAGGGTAACAATCCTGCTTCATTTCCTACTGGTACACATTATTCTATTTTAATTCCAGATGAAGACATCAGACTACAACTTGAAGTTTTAGACCCTACTGGTCATAAAACTGTTTATTTTGGTATTACTGATTTTAATACAGAAAAAGTACAATTTCCATTAAGTATTAAAGCAATCAGACTTGGAGATTATCTTAGTCTTAATATTGACGCACTTACAAAACTTCCGGGCGCAAATCTTACGATTACAGCTAATTTTCAGTTAGCTAATGTTGATCTTGTTGCAACCATAGCTAAACCTTGGAATCCAGCATCAACGTTTGGATTTAATGATATAAAATACGGTTCTGCAGTAACAACAGTAGTAGCAATTAGCGACCCAATGCATCCAGTCTCTGGAGATATTGTTCTATATTCTGGTAACAATAAGAAAGTTTTTGGTGATATTATTATAACAATTACAGAAGCAGCTTCTTCGTCTACTTAAGTGCCTTATGTGATTGATAACTGAGTAATGCATCGAATAGCCAGTAGGCATTACACTTATCCCTGATATATTGGCAACCATCAGTTATCAGTATGGAAGATTTGCCAGTGAATAGGTGCTTGTGATATTCTGTCGTACCATGAAACTGACGTAAGTCTTTTATAATTTTATTCGTATCCATTATTGTAGATGTTAATGATTTATAAAACAAAAAGGGGCTGTACTTCTTAGTACAACCCCAACCGTGGTAAAGAAACAACATTACCCGACAACCTCAGATACAATTGCTGGTTCTGCTGAATAACGGAACGAATGATTCAATTTTATCTTCTTCTTTGTCGCCGGTATCGCAAACTCATACTCGTCAACTTCGACACGTTCTATCTCACCTGGTAATGACTGACCAATGAGAGTTTTAGCTAGTACTTCATCAAACGTGCAGGGAATAGATGATTTCCTTGCAGTCAGATATGGTTTACCGGTTGTCTTTGATATTGCAACCACTACATTGCCCTGGAGACTCATTACATTGAATTCTTTTCCATCGGCAGCTTTTCTTTTTTCTAAACCAACAATTGTTACCATGTTATTAAAATAATTTAGTTAGACACTCCGGAGGAGTTTTCCTCCCGGATGGGCATAGGGGCATCTTATATGAGGTGATTCCTGTACTCTTGACTATCCATTAAAAAATGAGATAGATATTGTACCTGAGCGGTTACATTAAAAAAGTAAATCAAGGGTGACGGGGGTTAAATTTCCGATAGTACCAAGGTGGGGGGATCTAATTAGTTGATCTTTATTAAATAGTGCTTTTTAAAATTCTCTTGAGCTGAGTATTTACCGGGACCAAAAAAAAATGCCAGGTTGTCTGCTCAGGTACATTTTCACGTAAGTGGCTCAGGGCCACGCAAAACTCCGCGTCTGGCGGGGCAGGCTGTGATATCTTGTCCGGCCTGAGCGGGAAGCTTATAAATTATACCGTCCTTGTTGCTAACTGTGCATTATTCATTGTTCCAACCAATATCATATTCATTCCCAAGTAAATCCTGGTAGTTAACACTCATATTGGTAATTTCTGATAATGGAATAGGCGTTGGAAGTTTAAAATTATACTTCTCTACATTTGGATTTGTATTAGGACTTGTAAATAAACCGCCAACTTCATATAATCTACTCATGTTTTGACCTGAGATCTGAAGTTGTACCAAATAAACAAAGTTCTCGGCATTTATGCTACTATGATCAGGTAACTCATAATCGATTGATACAGAAGCAACTTCATTACTGGCATTGGTAAGGAAGGTTGGCTGCGGTATGATCAGAAAATGTTTGGGACAAACGTTGGAATAATTTAACTTATAATTTATCCCATCGAGGGTAAGGGTATATATTCCTTTTTTGAAGGGCAATGACTGTATATTATCGGTCTCCCTTGCGAAAAATGCAATAAAGCCATCTGGTGCTTTAGAGTAGTGACCCTGGGTAATATCAGCATACGGGTCGCCTTCCGGACCAGTTAAGACTGCACTGGAATTTGCCGGGGTTATAGCACTACCTCCGGATATGCGGATTTCGTAGACAATATTAAATCTTGATGTATCATTTACCTGAGGTTGCTGTGTATTGTTTATTCCCCATTTGCCAACAGAAACGGAATAGTGCGTGCTTATCAGAATTTGTTTTTTTACAAGCATGTCAGGGACTCCATCATCATCTACATCAATATTTTTGGATAATGATTCGTAATAGGATCCCAATTCCCTATACCATTCTATTTCATTTGCATTCAGTCCAATTTCGTTTTCCAGGGGGTTATTGGCCGGTACAACGTCAGTACCATCTAATGTCAAAGTGCTTAAATTGATAACGGTGTGATCGCCATCCTTCAGACTAACAAGAGGTAGAACATTTAAGCCTCCAGCATGAAGACAGCCAATAAATTTATTATCAGCATCGAGAAATGAAACAGCAATAGCTGTCCCGGGAGCGGCGGTTGATTCAAAAGTACTATCATGTACAGAAAAAACAGAATAGCTGCCACTACTATTGAAAACAAGTATATTCCTTGTATCTGATAAGGATAACGACTTCGCCGGTTCCATTTTGGAACTTTTAACATTGACTGCCGATGAAATAGTACCTTTGATCACAACCTTAGAACCATACGAATCATTATTTTTTCCACAACTTAAGAGCAGAATTGTTATTGCAACAAATCCGACAAGATTTTTCATACTATTCAATTTCATAATTTTATCCTGGTTAATCAAATTTTTAAAATCTCTCCCTCGCTCCAAATAGTGTTACACTTTTAGGCATGATACAATCGTTTTAAAGGTAAAGTAATTTGATTTGGTTTTGACTTGGATATGATGAAATATATTTTTATTTTGAAAGTTTTATTGGTATTAGTTTGAAGAGGTGCGAGTTAACTAATTAAGCATAAATTAAAGGAGGCATATTGATTGACAGTATTGTATTATAATCTCCGCTTCAACATAATCAATTACCTCAAGAATCGGATGTTTGTCACATGAAAATTCCAACAAAAAATGTCATCTGTAGAAGCATCAAAAAGCATCATAAAAACACTGATAAATAGGCTAAATCAGGCCCAAAATATGGGTAAATTGATGTGACTTTTTTGACATTTTTGTTAAAGTGCCCTAAAATGGCAATTTTTCAATATTCAGGACGGATGTGCTTAAGACCCTCTTAATCTTGTATTGTTTTTTAAATTTTACAAGGCTATTTGCAAAAGACGGACTTATTGACCCCATTTCGCCGGTAAGATTACAATTTGAATACATAACTTAAGAACAAGCATTTAACTCCGGCTTTTGGTGGTCAATATTATCCGGCCAATTATGGTCAAGGCCATTGGCTTTTCCACGTTATTCTGGTATGAACAATTTCTGGCAGGAAAATAATTAAATTTCAGGAATTAATCGTACCTTTCTGTGGTTCACTTTCATTCTCATTTAACCTCCATTTATGCATGTATTTGAAAAATAAAACAGTTGTCAATGGATTTTCTCAATTGGTCAAAAAAAATCGCAAATTATTGAAATAATCTTTCTCTTTTAATGCTATTAAACGATTGCTACAGTGCAACATTGATTAGTTTATACATATCCTGAAATAGGATATAAATTTTGTAAGTTTTTATTATTAAACGGATATTGAAAATAGAATAGATATTGATGACTTAAAAAAAACAAGTTAAGAGTCAGATATAATTTATTTGTATTGTAATGAGCCTGATAGATTGATTACTTCGTTTGCAAATATTGCTTCTGAATTAAGGACAGCGATTAAAAGGCTGAAGGGTCGAGGTATGCAGAAGTTATTGCTCGTTGCCGGTTGCTTGCTGCTGGTTTTTAATTCATCCTTTGGTCAGACAAATGGAGATTACAGGACTATCGGCAATGTTACCTTTGCTGCTTCTTTAAACTGGGAGCGTTATAATGGTAGTGCATGGGTAGCTGCTGGTGCTGCTCCTGTTGTAGGAGATAATATAATTACAATCAGAACTGGTAACACAGCAACTGTAACTGCAAATAAGGCGTTAGATCAAGTAGTTGTTGCGAGTGGCGGAGTTCTAACTGTTAATTCAGGACAAAACCTTACTATATCTAATGGTGTGGGAACAGATTTAAGTGTATCGGGGACAATTAATAATTCAGGAACTATCACTCCAGGCGGCACAATTGTTTTTAATGCTTCATCTGCATATAATCATACCCAGGATGGTGGAACAATTCCGGATGCTACATGGAATGCATCGTCAAATTGTAATATTACAGGAGTAACTGCAAATGAACCGGGTGGATTAAGTCAATCTTTTGGCAATTTTACCTGGAACTGTCCAGGGCAGACTGGAATAGATCTTAATATTAATCCATTAGAAGTAGGTAATGGAGGATCTGTTACCGGAGACTTTACTTTGATAAGCACTGGAGTAGGTTCAATCCGGCTCTCAAACAATGCAAACAGGGTTCTTGATATTTCAGGTAATTTTAATATATCGGGGGGTACTTTTCATCTGGCAATTGCGGGTGGTTCCGCTACTGTTAATATAGGTGGCGATTTCAATATGACCGGAGGTACACTAACTGAGACCGGATCCAGCTCAGTGTTATTTGTCTTTGATAATGGGGGAACAACCCAAAACTTTAGAAGAACTTTTGGCACCATTTCAAATAATATTGGATTTACTGTAAATTCAAACGTTACAATTGATTTTGGAACAAATGATTACGCTAATGGTGGTGGTACATTTACTCTAAGCAACGGGGCAACTTTACAAACTGCAAATACAACAGGGATTAATGGGTCAATACAAACAACATCGCGATCTTTATCTGCTTCTGCTAATTATACTTTTGATGGGACCGTAGCTCAGGTTACGGGAACTTATTTGCCAACCACCGTAAATAATTTCACGATTAATAACGCTAATGGCGTAACTCTTTCTCAGACAATTACTATAAATGGAGCATATTCATCCAATGGTCAGTTTTCAACTGCATTCAATATCAACTTCAACGGTACAACTGTATGCGGAGGAAGTGTTGCCGCTTCAGCTGGTACTGTTACTTATTCCAATTCTGCTCTTAATATTATTGCAGGTACATACAATAGCTTGATCAAATCGGGAGTTGCTGCTGTAACTCTATGTGGTCCAATAACAGTAAATGGAAGTCTATCAACCGGAGGACAGATTAACACAGCGTTTAATCTGACTCTAAACGGAACAACAGTATGTGGCGGAAGTATCAACGCTTCAGCGAATACTGTCTCATATTCCAATGCGACTGCAAATATTATTGCAGGCACCTATCGCAACCTTATCATTTCAGCAGGTGTAACCACCGCAACATTATGCAATGCGATTACAATAAATGGGAACCTGACCATTGAAAACAGCGCCGTTTTACAAAATTCCGGTAATTATGATATTTATCTTGCTGGTAACTGGACTGACAACAATACTGCTGATGGTTTTATGGAAGGGACAGGAGAGGTCTTCTTTAATGGAACAATTCAGCAGACAATCACCAAAGCAGGAGGAACAGGTGCGGAAAGCTTCTACGATCTCAACCTGAACAATTCAAATGGGTTATATCTGGCATCAGGCGATCTGAATGTTACTCATCAGTTCTCCTTCGCTGCAGGCAACATAACATTTGCGAATAGTTCATATAAGGTCTACCTCTCAGCAGGCACACCCACTTCCTTAAGCTATACATCTGTAACAGGAAGCAGGATAATCGGGAAATTCGAAAGAGGAATAAGTACCATTGGTACCTATCTTTTTCCCATCGGAACAGCAACAAATTATAACCCGGCAAGTCTTGTCATCAATGCTGCTCCGGGGGCCGGCTCAGTTCTTACAGAATTTGTAAGTGGTTCTCCCGGGAATTCAGGACTTCCAATTAACGAAGGAGGAGTCGAGGTTTCTGATGCCTATACCGATGGTTACTGGAGTTTTACAGCTAGAAATGGATTTTCAGATGGAAATTATAATATTAACCTTAACGGAACAGGGTTTTCGACCGCAATATTTGATATTACGAGAATAATTAAACGGACATCAGGAGGCAACTGGGG
>PLLX01000047.1 GCA_003141415.1 Bacteroidales bacterium | reverse complement strand
TGGTTAGATCCGATTCTGTTCCAATAAGAAAGAAATTTAATATTATCATCGACCAATCTGAGAAGTCCTTCTCCATACGTGCCCAGCCATATGTTACCTTCACTGTCTTCAAATAGGCACTTTATATCGTTCGAGATCAATCCATTCTCAGTATTTATGTATCCCTGGAAGGATAACTTACCAGATTTATTATCTATCAGATATTTAATTATCCCTTTTCCCAATGTATTTATCCAAAGCTCATTCTTATTTACTATATGACCTCCCTGGATATTGTCAAGATCACCGTTCTTGTCTGCACTTATCTCAGTGAGATTGAAAGTCAGGTCTGACCGCTTAAATGATAACTTATAGATACCTCTATCCCTGGAAAAAATCAAAAATTCTCCTTCCTTCTCTTCTAGAATTTCAACCACCTTTGATGATGGATAATTATTGACTCTTATTCTTTCTGTCATTGACCCGGACTCCTTTTGATACTCCATAACATAAAGATTTTCCTGAGTTCCTACAAGGAATAAATTACCGGAAATATACTTGATCTTGAAAATCAGTTCATTATCCAATGGTGTTGAAACCCGGACTATTTTTTTGTTTGCGTCCAAAACAATAAGACTTCCATTTTGAGTTGAAAACCAGATTGTTCCTGAGTCAGTTTCTGTAACTGATGTAATAGCAGAGTTTAACGCTGATGTATCTATAAGTTTATTAAACCGGTTATCCCTTAAATGAGTGATTCCACCCCTCATATGGCCCAGCCATAATCCTCCGGAAAAATCTTTGTAAATAGTGGTAATGAAATTTTCTGCCAGACTATCTTTGTCAGTAAAGTGTTGAAATTCAAATCCATTAAATCGGTAGAGACCTTCAGCTGTACCAATCCATAAATACCCGTCTTTCCCCTGATTTATTGAATAAATGAAAGAGTTTCCCAATCCATCTGCTGAACCATATTGCCTGAAGAAATTATCCTGTCCATTGAGTTGTAGAAAAACTTGTGTAAGTATTAATACAAAACCGAGTTTAATTTTCATGTCTTACAGGATTTACTTTTTTCTAATGCTTTCATTCTTAACACCGGTCTATATTTCGGGAATCCGCCTACTGGAATTACATAAAAAGGAAGTGAAACCCACAAATTTAATCAAAAATAGCGAGGGAATTTAGCTTATTCAGCTACTTGTCTCGAGAGTTTATGAAATTCATTAACCATGTCTTTATTCAATTTCCGATAATTGCATTATCATTACTATATCTACGAAATTTAGATATATTCTGATAAATTGGGAGACTTTAACAATTCATTATGTTAGTTGAAATTAAATAATCTCTTCATCAGCATACAATTACGATATCGATAAAAGTGCTGCCCATATAGAATCCATGATTGATAAATAATTCTTTAATACAAAGCTTTTTAAGACTGAGAGTTATTCTCATGCTGAAGTTTCGTTATTCTGGTATGAACAATTTCTGGCAGGAAAATAATTAAATTTCAGGAATTAATTGTACCTTTCTGTGGTTTACTTTTATTCCCATTTAACCTTCATCTCTGCAGGTATTTGAAAAATAAAACGATTGTCAATGGATTTTTTCCATCGGTCAAAAAAAAATCGCAAACTATTGAAATAATCCTTCTCATAAAATGCTATTAAACAATTGCTACAGTGCAACCTTGATTAGTTTATATAAGTCCTGGAATAGGGTATAAATTTTCTCCGTTTTTATTATTAAACGGATATTGAAAATAGAATAGATATTGATGACTTTAAAAAACAAGTTAAGAGTCAGATGTAATTTATTTATATTATACTGAGCCTTATAGATTGATTACTTCGTTTGCACATATTGCTTCTGAATTAAGGACAGCGATTAAAAGGCTGAATGGTCGAGGTGTGCGTAAGTTATTACTTGTTGCCGGTTGCTTGCTGCTGGTTTTTAATTCATCCTTTGGTCAGGCAAATGGAGATTACAGAACAATCGGCAATGTTACCTTTGCTGCTTCTTTAAACTGGGAGCGTTATAATGGTAGTGCATGGGTAGCTGCTGGTGCTGCTCCTGTTATAGGAGATAATATAATTACAATCAGAACTGGTAACACAGCAACTGTAACTGCAAATAAGACGTTAGATCAAATAGTTGTTGCGAGTGGCGGAGTTCTAACTGTTAATTCAGGACAAAACCTTACTATACCTAATGGTGTGGGAACAGATTTAAGTGTATCGGGGACAATTAATAATTCAGGAATTATCACTCCAGGCGGCACAATTGTTTTTAATGCTTCATCTGCATATAATCATACCCAGGATGGTGGAACAGTTCCGGATGCTACCTGGAATGTATCGTCAAATTGTAATATTACAGGAGTAACTGCAAATGAACCGGGTGGATTAAGTCAATCTTTTGGCAATTTTACCTGGAACTGCCCAGGACAGACTGGAATAGATCTTAATATTAATCCATTAGAAGTAGGTAATGGTGGAGCTGTTACCGGAGATTTTACTTTGATAAGCACTGGAGTAGGTTCAATCCGGCTCTCAAACAATGTAAACAGGGTTCTTGATATTTCCGGTAATTTTAATATATCAGGGGGTACTTTTCATCTGGCAATTGCGGGTGGTTCGGCTACTGTTAATATAGGTGGTGATTTCAATATGACCGGAGGTACCCTAACTGAGACCGGAACCAGCTCAGTGATATTTGTCTTTGATAATGGGGGAACAACCCAAAACTTTAGAAGAACTGCTGGCACCATTTCAAATAATATTGGATTTACTGTAAATTCAAACGTTACTATTGATTTTGGAACAAATGATTACGCTAATGGGGGTGGTACATTTACCATAAGCAACGGAGCAACTTTACAAACTGCAAATACAACAGGGATTAATGGGTCAATACAAACAACATCGCGGTCTTTATCTGCTTCTGCTAATTATACTTATGATGGAACTGTAGCTCAGGTTACGGGAACTTATTTGCCAACCACCGTAAATAATTTTACGATTAATAATACTAATGGCGTAACTCTTTCTCAGACAATTACTATAAATGGAGCATATTCATCAAATGGTCAGTTTTCCACTGCATTCAATATCAACTTCAACGGTACAACTGCATGCGGAGGAAGTATTGTCGCTTCAGCCGGTACTGTTACTTATTCCAATACTGCTCTTAATATTATTGCAGGTTCATATAATAGATTGACTAAATCGGGAGCTGCTGCTGTAACCCTGTGTGGTCCAATAACAGTTAATGGAAGTCTCTCAACCGGAGGACAGATTAACACAACGTTTGATCTGATTCTAAACGGAACAACAGTATGTGGCGGTAGTATTAACGCTTCAGCGGGAACTGTCTCATATTCCAATGCAACTGCAAATATTCTTGCAGGCACCTATCGCAACCTTATCATTTTAGCAGGTGTGACCACCGCAACATTATGCAATACGATTACAATAAATGGGAACCTGACCATTGAAAACAGCGCTGTTTTACAAAATTCCGGTAATTATGATATTTATCTTGCTGGTAACTGGACTGACAATAATACTGGTGATGGTTTTGTGGAAGGGACAGGAGAAGTCTTCTTTAATGGAACAATTCAGCAGACAATCACCAAAGCAGGAGGAACAGGTGCGGAAAGCTTCTATGATCTTAGCCTGAACAATTCAAATGGGTTATATCTGGTATCAGGCGATCTGAATGCTACTCATCAGTTCTTCTTCGCTGCAGGCAACATAACATTTGCGAATAGTTCATATAAGGTCTACCTCTCAGCAGGCACACCGACTTCCTTAAACTATACATCTGTAACAGGAAGCAGGATAATCGGGAAATTCGAAAGAGGAATAAATACCACTGGTACGTATCTTTTTTCCATCGGAACATCAACAAATTATAACCCGGCAAATCTTGTCATCAATGCTGCTCCGGTGGCCGGCTCAGTTCTTACAGAATTTGTAAGTGGTTCTCCCGGGAATTCGGGACTTCCAATTAACGAAGGAGGAATCGAGGTTTCTGATGCCTATACCGATGGTTACTGGAGTTTTACAGCCAGAAATGGATTTTCAGATGGAAATTATAATATTAACCTTAACGGAACAGGGTTTTCAACCGCAATTTTTGATATTACAAGAATAATTAAGCGGACATCAGGAGGCAACTGGGG
>PLLX01000245.1 GCA_003141415.1 Bacteroidales bacterium | reverse complement strand
GCACCAGCGCGTCGGCCCGCAGCTCTATTGACTCTGTACCGGGAGACGAAATAGTCAAAGTGCCACAGGATTTTATAAGTTGAACCGAGTCTAATCGCATAGCCTTTGGGGGCTGATTACGAATTAGTCCGGGCTGCAGAAGGCAATTCAGCAAACTGTCCGAGTTATGTTTAGTGCTAGTTTAAAATTGTCCAATCATGTGTTGAAAGGGTTTATCAACATATGTGGTTAAAAGTAAAGGAAGAGTAATCAAAAAATCTATTACAATCCTCAGTACACTTTTATTTAACCCGATAACTTGCTCTTCCAGTACCAATTAAATTATTGACAGATGTGCCGTTAATAGTAATCAGTACTGTACCTGTATATTTTAGATTTAAATATTTAATTTTAACAGGTTCTTTGCCATTAAAATAAACTTCAGGATTCCAGTAAAATGTAGCACGATCCTTAAAAACCAGATTATCTTCAATTTCTGATCTGGATGGATTATAAAATTCTACGTTCTGTCTGAAAATATTTATCGGAGTAAGCAGATTATTACTTTTATTCTGGCTTTTCCAATCTGTACGTATTTTAGAGGAACCCGGATAATATGTATTTACAAAGATTACACCTCCTAAAGCTTCTTCTCCATAAATAACATGACCCTGGTTCCCCTCAAGGACTGAAATGGAAGCTAACTGTGCCGGATCAAGAGAACTTATTCTTTGCCAAGCATAATCATCATGAAGTGGCATACCATCAAGAACGAACATAGCCTTGATATTTCCAACAAAGAAGGAATGAGATGGCCGAAGATAGATAGCAGCCATAGGATGAAACGCGTCGGCGACCTCCATTCGGAAGGGATTAACAATCCTGCGTATAGCTTCTGCAACACTATTATAAGATGAAAGTTGTTCGTGCGAAAGGCTCTTCACATTTGCATATTTGTAAACTTCTTCATATTTATTTCCATATTCATTTTTTTTTGCTGTAGAGATAGTTACCTCGGGTAATTCAAAAGTCTTATCAGTGATTCCGTATTTATTTAAACCGGATACATTGCTCTTGTCACTAGTCACAGGCTTATTTACGCTAAATATTTCTGCGTTTATTCCCAGGTTTACACTTTGTTGAGATGTGAAAAGGCTCATATCTTTTAAAAATTGTTCATTATAAGGAATACTCAACATGGCTCCCGTGATCCTGTTTTTACCATTTTTACCGGGTAACAGTGTGACTGATTTAACATTTTCAGACAGAGAATCCAATACTAAGGATATTTCACCCATTTTGTTTGTTTTAAGATGAATGACAGTTGAACCTTCGAGTGATATCAGATCCAATTTCTTAACATAAGGATGAACCTTTGATTCGCCCTGGACCTTTATATTTATAAGATCATAATTGATAAGATCCTGTGCCTTTGTTTCTTTATCTGAAAAATCCCAGTTATACCTGCTCCAGCCATAAATCATTAACATTAAATCTCTTTCCTCATTCGTGAGGTTTTCTAAACCTGTCACAAGTACCTTTCGGGGTAGATTCCTTTGAAAGTAAGGATTGTAATTTAACACAGATTCAATACCGGGCGTGTAAATTTCAGCAGCACAACCTGAAATGGAGTCTGTAACGGATATTGAAAAAAAACCTTTAGACGGATTGCCAAGGCCATCATTTACAGAAATTGTAAGCTCAGTCTCTTGTCCGGTTGTATATATCCGAGATCCAGGATCTATATTGAAGATAAGGTGTTTATCCGAATTTACATAATACAATCTCTCAGCCAGTGGGTGAAGATCTTTACTAAAAACAGTTATTTGAGCAACTCCTGAAGGAAGCTGGTCTGTTTCTATGACAACCCGTTGCTTTTTATTCAGTACCAGATTCTGTAGAAAAATCTGATTGGCATTCATAACGCCTACGACAGTTAATGTGTCATTTTTATAGGTATTTGATTGTATTTCTATAGAAAATGACCTGTTGTCGATTGTCTTAACTGACAAGCATATTCCTGAGACCATTGGATTTGGTAGCTGCCATATTTTTTCTTTACTATTGCCCTTGGTAATCTCCACATACATTCCTGGTTCGGGAGTACAAACAAAGAACCCAGGGCCATAGGCACCCGATTTTATTGTATCAAGAGTTGAACCAGAACTATTTTTTAATAGTCCTTCAATATAGACCGGATATCCCTTACCATCTGTCGCATTAAACCCGATCCTTTGTTCAAGACCTTGTACTGAATTTCCACCTTCAGGTAAAAATCTCAGCTCGAAATACTCTGAGTCAAGTGATGTATTGTTTTCTCCACCGATTTTGTCTGCTCCTTTAACAAAAAGATCTGTCTGGAAAGCTTCTGAGGGCTCAAAATTTTGCATAATGCTTGTGAAAGCTACAAAATGATATTTTCCTGATATGGATTTTAAAGGGATAGACATCCAACCAGAGCAGGTTGAGTGATCTATCTTAAATCGTGAACTGTCGACTTTCACTCTATTATTATCAAAAAGCAATGCATATAACGAAACACTTTTTGATTCAAATTCATTTGTAAATCTATCTCTAATGTATGCCTGAAAATAAATTGTGTCATCGGGTTTATACTTGTTTCTGTCAAGGTGAACAAATAGTTGGTCAGGACTTATGGATTTTTGTTTTAAAAGAAGATATTTTTCAATTGGAGAATTAGTTGTCTGAGCACTAAGGTTGCAACATAAAATAATTAACAGAACAGAAAAGATGATATTACGACTCATCGTTTTAAAATTAATTGATTACTAATCATATTATCAAGAACTGGTAAAAGGGTCAACCTATCTCAGGACGAGAAACTAAGAGCATTAAACATAACAGTCCAGCGGTTTAATTAGTTGGCGTCCGTGTCAGTGTTGGCATGCGTTTTTGCAAAGTCCAGATAGATGGACGAGGGTTTGGTGTCACGATGAAACTGTCCGGACTGACGAAGGGAATTCAGCAAACCGTCCGAGTTAGTGGTCGCATTTTATTAGTTTACTTGATTAAATCCAAGCTTACGGTGTAGAAATTGAAATACCTTGCATCTGGCGCCTCTGTTCGCACTTCAATATTAGAACCATTAGTAAAAACAATTAAGGGTTCTCCG
>PLLX01000083.1 GCA_003141415.1 Bacteroidales bacterium | reverse complement strand
GCCTGAAGTCCCCATTTAAATCTTGAAAGAAGTCTCTGCTCCATTCCCTGAAGTTCAACAGGAGGTCTGTCGCACGTAAGGATAAGTTGTTTACCCGATTGATGCAGATGATTGAAGATATGGAAGAAGGTATCCTGTGTTTTTTCTTTACCTGCAAATTCATGTACATCATCTAGAATGAGTACATCAATCATCTGGTAGAAATGAAGGAAATCGTTTTTATTATTATTTCTGACTGACTCAACGAACTGGGTCTGAAACTTATTTGCATTTACATAGAGAACAGTTTTGTCAGGCTGTTTCTCTTTAACGAGAATACCGATAGCTTGCGCGAGATGAGTTTTGCCTAGTCCGGAATCTCCGTATATCATCAGAGGATTAAATGCAGTTCCTCCGGGATTGTTGCCAACGGCTATACCTGCTGATCTTGCCAGCCTGTTACATTCTCCTTCTATATAGTTACTAAAATTGTAATCTGGGTTCAGTTTAGGGTCAAAATGTACTTTCTTAATGCCTGGAATTACGAATGGATTCTTTATTGAGGGTTGAGTAACATCGAAAGGAACCTGGACGGGTTTATTATTAAGATCTGATTTATTCCTTGATGGATACCTGACAGTATATGGTTTGCCATCGGAATAATTGGAATTCTCCATAACGACATTGTATTCGAGCTTGGCATCAGTTCCGATCTCCCGCCTAAGCGTCTTCCTCAGAATATCAATGTATTGCTCTTCCAGATATTCATAAAAAAATGGGCTTGGCACTTGAATGGTCAGAACATTGTTTTCAAGTTTTAGTGGAATTATAGGTTCAAACCAGGTCTTGTAACTGATGGATGGGATTATGTCTCTGATTATTTGCAGACAATTATTCCATACGTCATTATGTGACTTATTCATGAATATTGGTTTTATAAAAAAATTCAAGGTTAGAATCAAGCCGATTCACTTAGCAATATTTGTAAAAAAAAAGCTAATAAAAAAAATTTTTTTTGCTTGACTTTCTCATAAAAAGTATATGTTTTTAACCATCAGCAACTTATAAATGATTTTTTTTTTGATTTATTTAAAGTATTGATTATAAGATAGATATTATTATTAAGATTGGTTTGTCTGTGTAATACAATTCATTATGATTTCTTACTCAAAATTCAACACGACATGAAGAAAATGAGGACTATTTTGCACTTGATTTTGTTTGATTTTTTAAGATCAAGATTATCTGAATTTTAGAATAATTTTATTTAGATGGGGTACTTTTTTTCCCGAAAATTGAAAAATGGACATATCGCTTTGGATTGGTCTTCATATCTTTTAAAAGCATATTTAAATTCTCCAGACTGCTGTTTAAATTTGTGTAGAGTGTATCATTTGTAAGAAACTGACCTGCGCTTCCCTTTCCTTTATTCAGATTATCCATAAGTGAAGCCGCTTTAACAAGGCTTGCCTTTAGATTGGTGACTGAAGCAGAAATGTCAGCAGATGCGAGTGTATCAGTTATCGTTTCAAGATTACTGAATGTCTTGGTCATCTTGCCGGAATTATCTGATAGCATATTGGTGAACTTATTTATATTGTCGAGTGTGGCTGTAAGCTCTTTTTCTTTGGACCCTAATACTTTATCAAGGCTGCCCGTGGCATTGTTCAGGTGTGAAATTGTACCGCTAAGTTCCTTTTTAAACTCAGGATTCATTATTTCATCTACCGAACTGATCACAGAATCGAGGACTACGATGAGATTGGATATTTTCTCCTTCACAGGTAAAATTTCAGTATCTATTTTATCCATGAGTGATTCTGCAAGTCTGCCTGGAATTGTATCGCCTTCAGCATATGTTCCCGGACCTTTCCCGTATACAAACTGGACTTTCATTCCTCCCAGAAGAGAGACCGGGACTATTTCCGCAACAGTATTTTTAGGCAGCTTAAAATTCTTATTAACTGAGAATACTACAAGAAGCCTTCCACTCTGTGCATCAATAAAATCCAGCGATCTTACAACACCTACTTTATAACCGTTGACTTCAACCGGACTCGATTCGGCAAGTCCGCCTACCTTATCATATACAGAATAGTAAATTGCTGTGCTTTTTAAAAAATCTTTTCCCTTAAGAAAATTAAAGAGCCAAATAAAAACCACTATAGTAAGCAGTGCTGCAGCCCCAACTTTAACTTCATTCGAGATCTTTTTCATCTATTAGTCTTTTTGTGTTTTCTTTTTCTGTTCCAAAGCTTGTTGTAAAGGTAATATTTTGTTGTCTTTTACTGCAATAACAAAGGCATCAGGATAAAATGCCTCAATTTTTTTTCTGTAATTAACTGCGGCTGAAAAATCCTTAAAGTTACCTGCTGCATATTTGAAACTATTCTTCATATTTATTTCGGTAACGTCTTTAAGTCCTTTGAAATTCCCAGATTTAATTTCAATTTTTGATATTGAACTGCTAATCTGGACCATAAAGAATATTTCACCTGCATCAGGATTTAATTTGGAAATGGTGTCAGATTTCTGATTCTGATCGTGATCCTGATCATTTATCAAAGAGATGCCGCTCTTGCTGTCAATTTCATTCAGGTATTCCTTGCATGCCAAGGATATTGAAGATGCAAGATAATCCTGTCCTTCTTTCGAGTTCAGATATTTTTCTTCGGAAGGATTCGTTATAAAACCGGTTTCAACAAGGACGCTTGGCATTTTGGTATTGTACAGGACCCAGAATCCGGCTTGTTTAACATCACGGTCATTTCTGTTTACTCTTTTACTGAATTGAGTCTGGATCTTTGAAGCCAGGTCAGTGCTTTGTTCCTGAAAAACCTTTTGTGTAAGTGAAAACATAATATATGATTCTGATGATTTGGGGTCAAATCCTTCATATTTTGTTGAATAGTCATCTTCGCGAAGCATAACTGCATTCTCGTTCATCGCGACCTCAAGATTCGCCTGATCTTTTGCTATACCCATAATCCAGGTTTCTGCTCCCATGACTTTTTTGGAATTGGTCGAGTTGGTGTGAATAGAAATGAAAAGATCAGCATTGGCTTTATTTGCGATCTTTGGTCTGTCTCTAAGCTCCACAGTCGAATCGTCTTTTCTGGTATAAATCACAGTTACATTCTTGATATTCTGTTGAATATATTTACCGGTTTTTAGGGCAATTGCCAGATTAATATCCTTTTCACGGCTTATAGAACCCAGGGCCCCCGGATCTTTTCCACCATGTCCGGCATCGATCACTATCACCCGGTTTTTTTCATTTTTAATTCCGCTTGCTGAAGATGAAATAATTGGTATGGCAATAAAAAGAAAAAACAATATTACTTTAGATATATTAAAGGCACGATGTTTGCCGTTTTTAATTCCTGTACTCATTTTTCGTTAATGTTTTTTAATTAGTTTTGCGCAGGCATCCCGGTAACACACAAAAACTATACAAAAATAGTATTAAAGTTGTATTTTTTTAAAGAAAAGCGGTTAGTTATATTGTTCCTTCTTTTGGTCCAATCTTTTTATTTGTTCTCTCAGGAAAGCAAATCGGTTACGGATACGCTGCTGATAAAGAAAGATTCGGTCTTAACCGACACGGTTTTGAAAGTTCGCAAGCCATCAACCAATGCCATCGATTCAAAGATTACTTATAAGGCTGCGGAACTAATTAAGAGAGATATAGTTCACAAGAGATTTATCCTTGTAAAGAATGCTGTAATTGACTATGGTGACCTCGAAATCAAAGCCGATTCTATAGTTATCAATATGAATACAAATCTGTTGTTCGCAGTCGGGAGAAGAGACACCACAGGTAAGGTTAACGGTAAGCCGTCGTTTAAAGAGGGAAGCAATGAATTTGAATCAGATGAACTGACATACAATTTTAAGACTCGTAAAGCGCTGATTAAGAATATTATAACAAAACAAGAATCCGGATTGTTACATAGTGCTTTTACAAAGCTTCTTGAGGATGGCACATCCAATATTTCAAGAAGCACCTATTCCACTTGCGATGCAGACACTCCTCACTTCTATATAAATCTTCCCAAGGCAAGAGTGTATCCGGGCAAAAAAATTATTTCTGGTCCGGGCAATCTTGTACTTGAAGGCATACCACTACCTCTGGTAATTCCATTTGCTTTTATTCCTATCCAGACAAAAAGGGCGGCATCGGGATTGATTATCCCACGATATGGAGAGGAACGTTTGCGTGGTTTTTCACTCACGGATGGAGGATATTATTTTGCAATAAGTGATTATTTTGACCTTACCTTTAAAGGAAGCCTGTGGGCAAATGGGTCCTGGTTAACGACTATACAGACTGATTATAAAAGACTCTATAAATACAGCGGAGGCTTTATGTTTAGCTATGCAAGTAATGTCAGTGGGCACCAGGGACTGCCTGATTATTCCAAAATCCCTAATTACAGTTTAATATGGCACTTTACACAGGATACAAAAGCCACTCCCGGATCAAGTTTTTCCGCAAGCGTACAAATGAGTTCCAGTGGCTATGATCAAAACAATAGTTATAATGTTAATGATCACATAACAACCCAAAAACAGTCAAGTATCAGTTATAGTAAGTCGTGGGATGGAACACCTTTCAACCTTTCAATTAGTGCAAACCACCTACAGAATACTAAAACCAAGGATATAAATCTTGATCTGCCAAAGGCCAGTTTTAATATGGGAAGAATTTATCCTTTTAAATCTAAAAACAGTTCTGGACCATCAAAATGGTATGAGGAAATTCAGCTTTCATATTCTGCATCACTTGATAATCAGATAGCAACAAAAGATTCACTCTTGTTTACATCTTCGATATGGAAGAATATGAAAAATGGTTTTAAACAGGATATTCCTGTAAGTCTTCAGATCCGTCCTTTCAAAAATTTTTCGATCTCCCCATCATTGACCTATTCAGGGGTATTGTACACTCAGAAAATAGTAAAAACATGGGATCCGGATTATAAAGACCCTGCCCTTAATACAATTCATCCCACACTTGTTAATGATACTATACGTGGATTCTTTTACGGACAGGCTGTAAACCCCACAATCAGTGCAAGTTATAATCCTCAACTATTTGGTTTGTACGACTTTACTGAAAAGAGTCCCAATTCCAGACTGCAGGCAATCCGTCATGTAATTAAACCATCTGTAAGCTTTAGTTTTACTCCTTATGTCGGGGGTCTTGCTTCACGGAAAATGTACAGACAAGTGCAAATTGACACTCTTAACAACATGTCGACTTATTCCGTTTATGATGGAAATATTTATGGGACACCTTCTTTACAAAGTAAAAGTGGAAATATTTCCTTTGATCTTGTTAACATTGTGGAAGCCAAGGTTTTTGGGAGAAATGATACAACCGGAAAAGCAAAGAAAGTAAAACTGATCGATAATTTCAGCATTAGTACAGCATATAACATATTTGCCGATGAATTTAGATGGGCACCTGTAACAATGCAGATAAGGACCACTCTACTGAATAATATCAATATTTCGGCAAACAGCAGTTTTACACTTTATGGAACTGATAGCATTGGTAAGCCAATTAATACATTCTTATTTGCTCAGAATCACAAACTTATGAGGCTTACTCTTTTCAGTACCGGTATTGATCTGAGCCTCAGCGATTTATTTAAGAAAAATAAGGATAAGAACAAAACTAACGATAATTCAGCTGCAAGTTATGGAAATCAGGGAGTTCAGGGGAACACTGGAATGCCGGCCCAGGATGCGCAAAAACAACAGGTACCTGGAATAGCAGGGCAAAAAGACGCATATGGTTACCCGGTTTTTAATGTTCCGTGGACACTCAGATTGCACTACACTCTTTCTTATATTCCGACAGTTATAAGTTCGACAATTGATCAGAAACTTTCATTCGATGGAAGCGTTACACTAACCAAGAAGATGTCAGCCACATTTTCAAGCGGATACGATTTCAATGCCAATAAGCTGACCTATTCAACGATTGGAATTACCCGTGATCTCCATTGCTGGGACATGAGTGTTAACTGGGTCCCGATTGGTTCAACTCAGGGCTGGAGCTTTCTGATAAAGGTTAAAGCTGCCGTTTTGGGTGATATGAAGTACGAGCGTAGAAAAGATTTCCATGATTCATATTAATAGAAATATACATTTGATCATAGAGACTCCCAGTATGGGTGTCTCTACTGATACATTTTCTGGTTTGTTTAAAAAAAAATAGAGACGCGCAACTTGCGCGTCTCTTCTTAGATATTATTTGGATATTTTATTCCCCCTGGATCTCAAAGTCAACTTCAACTTTAACATCCCTGTGTAATTTGATTATAGCTTTATAGTTACCAACTTCCTTGATCTGATCTTCAGGAAGTGTAATGTTTTTACGGTCAATATCAAATCCTTTTTCTTTCAACGATTCTGCAATCTGGATTGTGTTTACCGAACCAAAGATTTTCCCTGAAGTACTGGTTTTTGCACCAACAATGATTTTTAAACCAGCCATTTTGCCGGCTACCTCCTGTGCTGCAATCTTTATCTTCTCTTCCTTGTGGGCCCTCTGCCTCAGGTTTTCAGTATGCATCTTTTTTGCTGAAGTTGTTGCTGCAATTGCAAACCCTCTGGGAATCAGAAAATTTCTACCATACCCGGCTTTAACATTCACTAAATCGTCCTTCTGTCCAAGCTTATTGACGTCCTGTATTAATATAATTTCCATTTTGTGTCCTCCTTATTTTAAAAGGTCAGTAACATAAGGAAGAAGAGCAATGTGTCTGGCTCTTTTAACGGCTTTTGCCACTTTCCTCTGATATTTAAGTGAAGTACCTGTAATTCTGCGTGGCAGAATTTTACCCTGGTCATTCAGAAACTTCTTAAGAAATTCCGGATCTTTATAATCNNTATTTCTTTTTCTTGATCTCAACGGTTGGTGGAGTCAAATATCTGATTTCCGATTCGTTCTGTGCCATATTTTATTCCTCCTTCGATTTACCTGATTCTTTCTGTTTTCTCTTCTTCTCTGCATATTCGACGGCAAATTTTTCCATCCTGAAAGTTAAAAACCTGATTATCCTTTCATCTCTCCGATATTGGACTTCAAGTTTTTCGATTAGATCGCCTGTCCCTTTAAATTCAACCAGGTAATAAAAGCCAGTAGACTTTTTTTGGATTGGATAGGCCAGTTTCTTTANNTGTACCGCTTCCTTCATCTGGTTCTCAGATAAAACGGGAGTTGCAATGAAAACGGTTTCGTACTGATTCAACATAGTAATTAATTGTTTATTAGTTATATGATTTTGGCTCGCAAAAGTACAACTATTTTGCTTTATTCAAAAAATAAGTGAGGAAAAAATTAGAAATATATGTTTCCATTTAGATTTTTAAGTTCTTCTAATACCAATATTACCCCCTTCCCGTTCATATGACTTTAATTGAGCCTTTGTTTGGTTTCCCCCCTGTGGGAGTCCTTTAAATCCCCCAGGAGGGACTTATAGTCGTTCATTTACTGTATTTTGATCTATTAAAACCTACTAATATAAGTGAAAGGCTTTTGAGTTCTTTCCACATAGGGCAGATGGAATATTTTTTATTCACCATTTTATCAGGAAGGCTTTTTGACTATATTTGTGTTTCATGATTTTTGAAAAACGAGGATCCCCGATTTATGGAAAACTTCATCGTTTCAGCCAGGAAATACCGGCCTGCCAGTTTTGATATGGTAATTGGCCAGGATTCCATTACAAATACGTTGAAAAGTGCTATTAAGAACAACCATCTTGCACAGGCTTATCTTTTTTGCGGACCAAGAGGAGTAGGTAAAACAACCTGCGCAAGGATCTTTGCCAAAACAATTAACTGCAGCAATCTTGGTGAAAACCTTGAAGCATGTGATGAATGTGAATCATGTCTGTCATTTAATTCATCGAGATCATTTAATATTCATGAACTTGATGCTGCATCTAATAATAAGGTTGAAGATATCAGATCCCTTAATGACCAGGTAAGGATTCCACCCCAGATCGGAAAGTACAGCATCTATATAATTGATGAGGTTCATATGTTATCTTCATCAGCCTTTAATGCTTTCCTTAAAACACTTGAAGAACCCCCATCTCATGCTATCTTTATTTTAGCCACAACAGAAAAACATAAAATAACTCCAACCATTCTATCGCGATGCCAGATATTCGATTTCAATAGGATCAGAATTGAAGATATTGTTGGACGACTAATGTATGTATCTAAAAATGAAGGAATTACTGCAGCTGAGGAAGCCCTGCACATTATTGCTCAGAAAGCTGACGGAGCCTTACGCGATGCTTTATCAATTTTTGATCAGATAGTAAGTCTGAGTGGAAAAACTATCACCTATAAAGATGTTATTGAGAATCTCAATGTTCTCGATTATGAGTACTATTTTAAGTCAGTCGATGCTGCTATGTCAGGTGACGTCTCATCAGTGCTATTAACTTTTAACGAAGTGCTGGAGAAAGGATTTGATGGCCATAATTTTATCTCCGGACTCAATAGTCACCTGCGCGATCTGCTTGTAAGCAAAGATGAGTCAACACTTCGTCTTCTCGAAGCAACGCCAGCGATCAAAAAGAAGTACCTGCAACAAACAGGAACGTGTCCTGTTGATTTTCTGTTCAAGGCTTTAGAGATTGGGAATAATTGTGATATTACTTATAAAAGTAGCAAGAATCCACGTTTGCATATAGAACTTTCCCTGATCAGGTTGTGCAGGTTAATGAATGAAGCTGGCGAGTCTTCAGAAAAAAAAAAGTCTGATCCCGGAGATTTAAAAAGACAGGAAGAAGATCTTCCGCTTCCTTCAAAATCAGAAATAATACGACACGAATTTCAGCTTTCTGAAAAAAAAGTTATTAATCAGGATATGGCATCGGGGAAGCACATTCCTCTAATTGAGAAACCATCCAAAGCATTCTCTATAAAAGAGATCATATCAGAGGATATTAAACCAACTCTGAAGCAGGAAGAGAGATCAGTTCTAAATGATCCTGAAGTTCCTCTGAGGACGAAGGATGAGTTCACTCCCCAGGCTTTCGATATTGCATGGCAGGAATTTACAGATAAACTTAAAGGAGATGGTAACCGGATCGTAAGCATGTTTAAATCGATCAGGCCCGAATTGGAAAACGATCAGACAATAAAAATACATCTCAGTAATGCTGCACAAAAAGATACATTCATATTAAATTACAAACCAAAGCTTGTAAATTTTCTTGAGAGCAAGTTCATTTTGTCCCATTTAGATATTGAAACAACTATAGACCTTTCAGAAATAAATGAAATCCCATATAATGATGATCAAAAGCTTAATTTTCTTATTAACAAATATCCTATTCTGAAGGATATGAAGAAAACATTTAATCTTGATTTTACTACAAAATGAACTTTACCAACCAACTTTAGCTAATTGAAAAAGAAACTTGAAATATCTGACGGTTATGAATATTTGAAATTCCTGACAAAGGAAAAGGATATTTCAGACCAGATTATTAACCATTCCAGGTCGATGATAACCATCATTAACCGTGATTATATTTATGAGAAAGCTAATTCTGCTTTTTGTAATGCACATAAGGTAGTCCTTGACACTATTCTTGGGAAAACTATGGAAGATGTGTGGGGGCATGATACATTTCAAAATGCGATTAAGCGAAATGTTGACATATGTTTTTCAGGAAAGACAGTAAAATATGAAGCAACTTTTTTTACGCCACTGTCAGGTAATAGACATTTTGAAGTAGTTTTCAGACCCTTGTCTGTTGAGCCCGGCAAGATTACTCATCTTCTGGCAGAAACATTCGATATTGACGATCTGAAGACGACAAAAGAGGCCGTTAAAGAGAAAGAAGAAGAACTGAGAAAATTTGAATCAAATCTTCCTATTGGGTTCCTCAGATGCGATCCGAAGGGAAATATTTTATACGCTAACGAAGCTTTTCTAATGATTGCGGATTGCCATGATGAGCTTCTGATTACCCGCATGAATATTAAGAACTTTTATCTTGAGGAAGAGCTGTTTGAAATTGAGATTAAACAACTTATTGACTCTCATACAAAAAATTTTGGAAGAGTCTCGCTGAAAAACTCTTATGGGAAGGAAATACCATGTCGGATAAGCGGGTTCCTTGCTGTTAACGGATCAGGGGCCCCGGCATATATCGATTTTGCAGTTGAAGATTGTTCACGTGAACTGATGCTCGAAAATCGTCTGGTCCAGGCTCAGAAGCTTGAGACAATAGGATCACTGGCTGGAGGTATAGCACACGATTTCAATAATATTCTGGCTACAATTTCCGGTTATTCGGAAATGTTGCTCGATGATCTTCCAAAAAACTCAGAACTTTCAGAGAAAGTAAGTAAGATACAAGGTGCAGTTAAAAAAGCTCAATCTATTACAAATCAAATACTTACATTTAGCAGGCATGTTGAGCAGGAAAAGGTTCTGATAAATGTGTCAGAAGTCCTTAAAGAGACTATAGGATTTGTAAAATCATCGATTCCATCCAATATATTACTGAAAAGCAGGATTCCAAAAATGATTGCTAATGTTCTGGCTGATCCTACTCAATTGTTCAGGGTTTTCTTAAACCTGATGACAAACGCTATCCAGGCTATGGAAGAAAATGGAGGTACATTGTCAGTAAACATTACTGTTGTCAAAAGAGAGTTCGTACAACATGAACTCAATAAAGGTATTGTTGCAGATGAATATGTACTGCTGACTTTTAAGGATACGGGAGAGGGCATGGACCCATCCCTTATAGGAAGAATCTTTGAGCCCTTTTTCACAACCCGAGAAGTAGGAAAAGGTACCGGACTTGGCTTATCAGTTATACATGGTATAATTACAGAAATGGAAGGAGAGATAGTTGTTTCAAGCAAGAAAGAGAAAGGATCTGTGTTCAATGTTTATCTTCCGGTTTCGAAAAGCTACTCCAATGTTAGTACATGGAAAGACAGCAGGAAAAAAATATTGTTTATCACCGGGAATAAATATGAGTCCAGGATACTAACATTGGCTCTTGAAAGTGCTGGTTATGAGCTTATTTTTATATCTGATGGTAAGAATTTTGTTAAAGTAATGACAAACATCCGGGAACGGCCTGATATGGTTATCTATATGAGCGATTCGAAACAGATTATTCCTGAAGATCTTGTCGGAATATTCAGAAGTCAGAAAATTCTTACTCCCTGTATTCTAATCACCGACCCAACCCAGGAAATATCTGATGAAAAATTACTAAATTCGGGAATTATAAATCAACAATTGACAAAGCCGGTTTCTCTGAAAGAAATCAGAAATGCAATTCAGGAATTATTAAGATAAACACTTAACCTTAAAATATAAACAATGCCAGGAGTACTGATCGTTGAAGATGATAAAGAGCTTAGAGAAATGTTAAAGCTGTCGCTTTTAAGAAGAAATTTTACAGTTCTCGAAGCAGAAAATGGCAAAGCCGCGATAACTCATTTCAAACCACTTATTACAGATCTTGTTGTTACTGACCTTATTATGCCTGAGGAAGATGGACTTAAGGTAGTTATTAAACTCAGAGAATTAAAACCATCGATCAAGATTATTGCCATATCGGGAGGAGGTAAAGTGGGTCCGGGAAGTTACCTTAATCTGGCAAAAGCGCTCGGAGCAGATGCAATCTATTCAAAACCTTTTTCAATTAATGATCTTATTGCTAAAATAGAGCAACTATTAGATAATGAATAACTTAATTAAAATAAGTGTTATTATAAAAACCCATTAAAACTTATTTTTATGTTAAATAAAAAAATTGAAGAAATCTGCAACAGGCAGGTAGAAAGAGAAGGTTATTCTTCTAATCTTTATCTTGCTATGGCATCGTGGGCTGAAAATAAGGGCTTAATTGGTGTTGCAGCATGGATTCCGTACCAACATATGTACGAGTTCGACAGAGATATTGTGGGTTTGAGAAAACCCGCAGCTAATGCCGGAGCTACCACATGAAGAGACTCCTTTCTCTTTTAACAGGATTGCTTATTTTTAATTCGGTTCTTCCACTCACAGCACAGGATCTGATAAAGAATTCGTCCGTTACAGGAGTATGTTATGCCGGGAATAAAATAAACAAATTTTATATTCCACCTCCTAAGATATTTTTCAGTAAACGAGGTTCAAAAAGCGGAGGATCAATCACAGTTAATTATAATGGTTTTTCCACTCAGGCAAAAGCAGCAGTAGATTATGCAACCTCAATACTGGAAACAATGCTTCCGGCTGATACAAAGATCACTATTAATGCAAGCTGGGAGAAAATCACAACTTCAGGAGTACTTGCGCAATCAACAATTACAGGGTATGTCGGAGGGTCAACTATAAATGCATTGAACCCGTTATCATTTTACCCGGTTGCACTTGCCGAAAAGATTTCAGAGGAAACCCTTAATGCTGATTTACAGGGAGATATAACACTTGAAGTCAACAGCTCAATAAACTGGTACCTCGGCACTGACGGACAAACTCCTGTTCAGAAGTACGATCTGGTTACAGTCGCATTGCATGAGATATGTCACGGACTGGGCTTTTTTGACAGCTTTAGTTCTGACGGAACCCTGGGTTACTATGGGATAGGTTCTGTACCAATGATATATGATACATTCGTTGAGAACTATGAAGGCAGCAAATTAACCGATACCCTAAAATTTCTTAACTATTCAACCGCTCTTGAGAGCCAGCTTACCGGAAATCAGCTGTATTTCAACGGTCCGCTACTGAAAAAATATACAACATTGAATAATTATACGAATTTAAGAGCTAAGTTATATGCCCCTTCAACCTGGGACGATGGGTCCAGCGTTTCTCATCTGGATGAATCATCGGTAATCCTTAGTAAAGATGCTCTAATGAAGCCTTTTATTGACCTTGGCGAGGCAATTCATGACCCGGGGAAATACACCTTTTCAATACTTGGAGATATTGGCTGGATCAATACCAGAATAATCCATAAACCAGTCGGCGATACTGAAAATCATCTGTCGCAGATCATACTTTCAGCGGACATCAAATCAGATACCACTTATAATCATAATAGGGTTGGGGTTGTATTCTCTTTTGATAACTTTCTCACAAGTGACTCTCTTTATCTTATTTCGACAAATTCCAATGACTCTTATAATACTACAATTACCATCCCCCATTACAATTTGGAACTGCAGTATTATTTTTTTATTGAAGATTATTTTCTAAGGACTTACAGATCCCCATCAGTGTATAAAGATTATCCCATGATTAAAAATAACCGGTACCATGTTTTTATCGGAACTGATACTGTAAAACCGGTTATAACTCATACTCCGGTTACTTATTATTTACAGACAATTGACTCCGTAAAATATAATGCCAGAGTAACCGACAATCTTGGGATAGATTCAGCTTATGTTGAATTCAAAGTTAATAATGGCCCCTCAAAATTTTTCCGTTTGAAAAAGGGACTGGCAGATAATTATTACACTGCTTTTAATGCCAGATCTTTATCGTTAAAAGGACACGACTCAATTGAATATAAAATTTTTGCAGTTGACACGGCTCTGGTCCCTAATATAAGTGTATTGCCAAAAACAGGATATTTCGTGACCCATATCGAGGAAATCTCTTCAACTCTCTCAACCTACTCCACAGATTTTTCAGGTGCGGCTCCCGACTTCTTTAATATCGGATTTGATATTACAAAACCTGCCGGCTTCAGTAAATTTGGTCTTAATTCAAAACACCCGTATGAAAGTCCGGATGACAACAATAAAAGTATTGAATATACTTCAATTTTAAGACATCCTCTTAAATTTGATGAATCAGGGATGTTAGTCAGCTTCAATGAGGTTGTCCTTGTTGAACCCGGAGAAACCGGATCGGTTTACGGATCATCTGATTTTTATGATTATGTTATTGTCGAAGGTTCAAAGAACTTTGGCAAGACATGGTTTGGTTTTATTGATGGTTATGACTGCAGATTGGTCCCATCCTGGGAGACTGCTTATAATAGTAGTATAGTTGGAGATAACTCGACATTTGTTGGTACGGAATCCATGCTTCAGAAACATAGTTTTCTGTATCGTCCATCTGACAATATTTCAGCAGGAGATACTTTGTTGATCAGGTTCAGGCTATATTCCGATCCTTTTGCAAATGGATGGGGCTGGGTTATTGAGGATTTGAAAATAAACCCTCTTATTGATGCCGTAACAGAAATAATTAATCATCCGGTTAATGTATATCCTAATCCGGGTAATGGAATTTTTAGAATAAGTACAGATATCACGGGTCTTGAGAATTATAAACCATTGCATTATAGTATTTTCAATGCAGCAGGAATCTGTATTGTTAACACCAGGTCTTCCGGATCCTCTGAAACTATGGTTGATATTTCTGATTATCCGGCTGGAATGTACATTATTGTTTTATTCCTGGATGATGGAGTAAAGACTGCTAAATATAGTCTTATAAAATAAAAAGTAAAACCCCGCAAGAATGGCGGGGTTTTTGCATAAAATGGGTTTTTGGAATTCTTTATTGGAAAATAAAGCTAATTTTGCTGGATATTAAAAAAACTGTAAAACACCTTAAAATGAGCATTATAAATAATGTACTGGGTCTTTTTCTGGGCAATAAATATGAAAGAGATTTGAAGGAAATCAATCCTTATATCGATAAGATCCACATCGAATTTGAAAAAATACAGGGTTTGTCAAATGATGAATTAAGAGACAAGACAGAAGAACTCCGAAGGGAGATACTTAATAGTGTTGAAGGTGATGAAAATGAGATCAAATCACTTAGGGAAAAATCAGAAACGGAGGAAGATGTATACCTGAAAGAGGAGATTTACAATGATATAGATAAAATTGAAAAACAGATCAATGAAAAACTTGAAGTAACATTGGATCAGCTTGTCCCCAGAGCTTTTGCCATTGTTAAGGAAACTGCAAAAAGATTTAAAGAGAATAGCGTACTTGAAGTAACTGCACGACAATATGACAGAGATCTTGCTGCCACAAGAGAAAGTATAACTATTAATGGAGACAAAGCTCTCTGGAGTAACAAATGGATTGCCGGTGGCAATGAGATTACCTGGGATATGATTCATTATGATGTTCAGCTTAACGGCGGTGTAGCTCTACATAAAGGGAAAATCGCTGAAATGGGAACAGGCGAAGGAAAAACAGTTGTAGCTACTCTTCCTGTTTTCCTTAATGCACTTGCCGGGAGGGGTGTGCATATTGTTACAGTTAATGATTATCTGTCTAAACGCGACTCGGAATGGATGGGACCGATCTATGAGTTCCATGGCCTTTCAGTGGATTGTATTGATAAGCACCAGCCCAATTCACAGGAAAGACGTAAATCTTATAATGCCGATATAACTTTTGGAACAAATAATGAATTTGGTTTTGACTACCTCAGAGATAATATGGCAATTAATCCTGAAGACCTTGTGCAGCGTAAACATCACTATGCAATCGTAGATGAGGTTGACTCGGTATTGATCGATGATGCCCGTACACCACTTATTATTTCAGGGCCAACTGCCAAAAGCGACACTCAACAGTTCGATGAGCTGAAACCAAAAGTCGATAAACTAGTAGCAGCACAGAAAAAGCTTGTAACTCAGATACTTGCCGATGCAAAAAAACTTATTGCTGATAACAAAAATGAAGAAGGTGGCCTTCTGCTCCTGAGAGCATATATGGGCCTTCCAAAGAATAATGCACTTATCAAGTTCCTTAGCGAGGAGGGCAATAAGTCACTTCTGCTGAAGACTGAGAATTTTTATATGCAAAATAACAACAAGGAAATGCCTAAGGTAACTGAAGCATTATTCTTTGTTATTGACGAAAAGGCAAACTCCATCGAACTGACTGAAAAGGGACTTGATCTTATATCGGATTCTGTTGAAGATGTCAGCTTCTTTATCCTCCCGGATGTTGGATCAAAGATTGCAGATATTGAGAAATCAGATATGTCCGATCGCGAGAAACTGAATATAAAGGATGAACTTCTGCAAGACTATTCAGTTAAGTCAGAACGCGTTCATACCATGACACAGCTGCTTAAAGCCTGGACGCTCTTTGATCGCGACACAGAGTATATTGTAGTGGACAATAAAGTAAAAATTGTTGATGAACAGACAGGCCGAGTTCTCGAAGGTCGCCGATATTCCGACGGACTTCATCAGGCAATCGAAGCAAAAGAAAATGTAAAGGTGGAAGATGCTACACAAACCTATGCCACGATAACACTGCAGAATTATTTCAGGATGTACCATAAGCTTGCAGGGATGACTGGTACTGCTGAAACTGAAGCCGGAGAACTCTGGAATATTTATAAACTCGATGTTGTTGTTATCCCGACAAACAGACCTGTTATCAGGGCTGACAGAGAAGATCTGGTATATAAAACCAAAAGAGAAAAATATAATGCAGTAATTGATGAGATTTCTGAGATGAACCGTCAGGGACGACCCGTACTTGTCGGCACAACTTCAGTAGAGATATCTGAATTACTGAGCAGAATGCTAAAGATGAAAGGCCTGAAACATAATGTTCTGAATGCAAAGCTGCATCAGAGAGAAGCTGAAATTGTTGCAGAAGCGGGTAAAACAGGTACTATAACGATTGCTACTAACATGGCAGGACGTGGTACTGATATAAAGCTTACAGAAGATGTCCGGAAGGCCGGTGGTCTTGCGATCATAGGGACTGAAAGGCATGAATCCAGAAGGGTAGACCGGCAGTTGAGGGGTCGTTCGGGAAGACAGGGCGACCCTGGTTCATCACAGTTCTTTGTCTCTCTCGAAGATGAGCTAATGAGACTGTTTGGTTCCGAAAGAATCGCCGGTATAATGGACAAACTCGGACTGAAAGACGGGGAGATGATTCAGCATTCGATGATCACTAAATCTATTGAGCGTGCACAGAAAAAAGTAGAAGAAAATAACTTTGGAATAAGAAAAAGACTTCTTGAATATGATGACGTTATGAATTCACAGAGGGAAGTCATATACAAGAAAAGAAGGCATGCTCTCCTTGGGGAAAGGTTAACTGTCGACATCGCGAATATGATGTTTGATGTAACTGAAAACCTTGTTGATGTCTATCATGGTGACGGAGATTTTGAAGGATTTGATTTTGATCTTATTCGCTCATTTTCAATGGATTCTCCTGTTCCTGATCAAGACTTCAGAAAATCTAATTCGAAGGAAGTGACTGACTTGGTTTATTCGAAAGTTCTGGATACATATAAAAGAAAAGTAGAATCAATTTCTGCGCAAGCGTACCCGGTTCTGAAAGATGTATACGACAGGATGTCGCATGTTTATGAAAATGTTGTTGTACCTATTTCAGATGGAGTGAAAGTTTTTCAGGTAGTCACCAACCTGAAGGCAACTGCGGAATCTGAAGGGAGAGAATTGGCGAGAGCATATGAAAAAACAGTTGTTCTGGCAACAATTGATGATGCATGGAAAGAACATCTTAGAGAAATGGATGAATTGAAGCAATCCGTTCAGAATGCAACTTACGAACAGAAAGACCCATTACTAATATACAAGTTTGAATCATTCGAGTTATTTAAAACTATGCTCACAAAAGTGAATAAGGATGTAGTGAGCACGCTCATGAAGGGACATATACCCACTCAGGACCCTGAGCAGGTAAAAGAAGCTCAGAGAAGAAGGCAGGTAGATATGAGCAATTTGCGAACGTCGAAAAGTGATTTTTCACAATACAGCAGTACCGGTGGCGGAGGGCAGGACAGGAATCAGAAAACCGAACCGGTTAGGGTTGACAAAAAGGTAGGAAGAAATGATCCTTGTCCCTGCGGAAGCGGGAAGAAATACAAAAATTGTCATGGCCAGCAGCAGATAGGAACACAGGGTGCTAATGCTAATGCCTGATCAGCTTTTGTTCACATCATCTATTGCTTTCTGAATGCGTGAATATATTGTTCTGTTAACAGGTACCAGCGGGAGCCTGAGAGCATTCTGGCAGAGGTTCATTATGTTAAGCATAGCTTTTACTCCTGCAGGATTACCATCAATAAACAGGAGTTCTATCATCTCAAGATAACGGAGCTGTATTTCACGTGCTGATTTAAAATTATTTTTTAATGAATTTGTGACAAGTTCGCTGGTTGCAGCCGGGAATGCATTTGCAAGAACAGATATAACACCTGCTCCACCTGACGCAATTATCGGAATAGTCATCATATCATCACCTGATATTACACTGAAATTATCAGGCTTGCCTCTTATTATCCTCATAATCTGTGCTATATCTCCGGATGCCTCTTTTATTGCAACAATGTTTTCACATTCATTTGCAAGCTCGAGACAAGTATCTGATGAGATGTTACTGCAAGTTCTTCCCGGTACATTATACAGGATAACCGGAAGAGGACTTCCGGTTGCAATAGCCTTAAAATGTTGAAAGAGCCCTCTTTGGTTCGGTTTATTATAATAAGGCGCCACAGATAAAATTCCATCCACCCCGGTAAGGTTCGAATGCCTTATGCAGTTTATCACTTCCTGAGTACTATTTCCGCCAATACCTGTTACCAGAGGAACCCGATTATCAGTTACCTCTGCCACATAAGAGATAATTGCTTTCTTTTCGTCCTTTGTGAGGGTTGCCGACTCTCCGGTTGTCCCCATTACAACAATATAATTTACACCTCCATTGATAACATGATTTACCACACGTCCCATAGCGGCGAAATCAATGCTGGAATCATTTTTAAAAGGCGTTACTATAGCAACCCCGATCCCTCTGAATTTTTTCATATCCTTCATTATTGATCTACTTAATTTACAGTTCCTGAATTTATCATTTCAAGGTAATGTACCACATGGTTCAGGTAATCTTCAACATTAACAGGACTTTTTAAATCCATCATAAGGTCGAATGGAGCGTTTCTGGTTTTAGATTCATAAAGACCGACCTTTAAGCCGGCATTTGATAGTGATGAAATATATTGAAGAGGTAACAGTTTTTTGAAATTCAGATCAATAAGGACATCAAAACTTTTGCTGACGAAAGCATTAGTTTCCACTGAAACCGGACGATAGAAGATGCTTAATTCTTCTTGTTTTATGATACTAAGGTATCTGACTGCTGTATATTGATTGGGCAGGTTATTCCCGGGAAAATAACCCAGTATTTTAACATCAGTTTCATTCTCGTGCATCTTTTGATAAAACCGCGATAAGCATGCAAAATCATCAATCTTTGAAGCATCCCAGACAATCCCGATATTTTTTACCTGCTTAATATTGGAATAATGTTTTTTTCTCCTGATTTTGGCTATCTTGCTTTTAAGGATAGCATCTCCAATTTTAAGTCTGATTTTTTTAAATAATTCCATATTGCAAACCTAACAGTTTTTTGTTAAAATGAGCGGGGAAGAGATATTATTATTTACCAATTATTTTGAGAAATTCGGACTCGGTAATCAATGGAACTCCAAGCTCATCAGCTTTCTCTTTTTTTGATTGGCCCATGTTTTCTCCGGCAAGGATAAACGAGGTATTTCCTGAAACTGATGTTGAATTCTTGCCTCCATTTCTTTCAATAATTTCTTTATATTCATCACGACTATGTTCCAGAAAAACTCCGGAGATAACAATTATTTTACCATACAGGGAGTTGTCAGTCCTGGTAATATTGCTTTCATCCTTAGCACTGAATCTGATACCGGTCGATTTGAGCTTCTTGATCATTTCAAGATTATCTTCATCTGAAAAGTAGGCAACAATACTTGCAGCTATTTTAGGTCCTATTTCATTAACACTCGTCAATTGTTCAGCCCCGGCACTTATAAGGTCATCAATAGTCCTGAATCTGCTTGAAATGGTTTTTGCAACTGTTTCTCCAACATGTCTGATCCCGAGGGCAAAAAGTACCCTGTAATATGGAGTATCAATTGATTCCCGTATGCTTTTTATTATATGGGCAGCAGATTTTTCACCGAGACGTTCCAGGGGTACAAGTTGGTCCATCCTTAAATCGTAAAGATCCGAAATATTTTTTACCAGGTTTTTGTTGAATAACAGGTCGATTGTCTCTTCTCCCAATCCATCTATATTCATTGCTTTCCTGCTAATAAAATGCTCAATTCTGCCTTTAATCTGAGGAGGGCAGTGAAGGTAGTTGGGACAAAAATAATTTGCTTCACCTTCATTTTTGATAAGAGCTGTTCCGCATTCCGGACAATTGGAAATAAAGACAATCTTCTTACTGTTTTCATTTCTGTAGGAATGATCAACACCAACTATTTTTGGAATTATCTCGCCACCCTTTTCAACATAAACCATATCATTAAGATGAAGATCCAGAAGCGCAATCTGGTCCTCATTATGAAGAGTCGCTCTTTTTACCGTAGATCCGGATAGAAGAACCGGTTCCAGATTTGCAACAGGAGTTACTGCACCGGTTCTACCGACCTGGAATGTAACAGATAACAACCTTGTAGTTGCTTCTTCGGCTTTATACTTATAAGCAATTGCCCAGCGTGGAGACTTGGCCGTGTATCCAAGGTCACGCTGCTGACTCAATGAATTTACTTTGATTACTACACCATCCGTATCGTACGGAAGATTTTTACGCTCTGATTCCCAATAAGTTATAAAATGAATTACCTCATCAATATTTTTGCATAGCCTTATGCTTTCGGCAACATTGAAACCCCATCCTGCTGCCTCTTTAAGATTGTCGTAATGGTTGTTGTGAGGAAGCTCTTCAGCAAGAAGGAAATAGACCATACAATCAAGAGATCTTGACGCTACGATCCTTGGGTCGAGAAGCTTGAGCGTACCTGCCGCAGCATTTCGCGGGTTGGCAAATGGAGTTATTTCCGCTTTTATTCTCTCGTCATTTAGTCTGTTAAATACTGCTCTGGGCATGAGTATTTCACCCCTTATCACAAATTCAGAAGGTATCCCTTTACAGGTAATTCTCAATGGGATGCTTTTGATTGTTTTTACATTTGATGTAACATCATCACCTTTATTACCATCACCTCGTGTTATTGCCCTGAAAAGAGAACCATTCCTATAAGTTAAGCTGATTGATGCCCCGTCAAACTTCGATTCGCAAACATATTCAATTGACTGTGAGATTGTTTTATATATCCTGTTGTCAAATTCCCTTAGCTCTTCCTCGCTGTAAGTGTTTCCCAGAGACAGCATAGGATACGTGTGTTCGAACTGTTTAAACTCTTTTGTAATATCGCTTCCAACCTGCTTTGTTGGAGAGTTCTCGATTATAAATTCAGGGAATTTTTTCTCAAGAGTATTGAGTTCATTTAATAGGATATCGTACTCATAATCCGAAATTGAAGGCTGATTTAAAACAAAATATCTGTTGTTATGTTCTTCTATCTCCTTTCGGAGAATATCTATCCGTGCCTTTACTTCAGATTTTTTCATCTTTTATGGTATGCTTATTGATTTTCTTCGCTCACCTCTTCGCTTTCGCGTAGCTTCAGCGAAGCAAAGTGGGGCATCTGGGTAAACGAAGAAAATCAATTTTCTCTCACAAGTAATTTTAGTTCCAGACCCCTTCAATTATCGTACCGCACTTACCACACTTTCCTCCGCTAATGTTATTTGCTGCAATCCGGTAACCCTGCCTGACAACGACAGCTGAATTGCATGACGGGCATTTTGTATCCGAGATTTCATTTCCTGGTGCATTTCCGGTATATACATATTTTAAACCCTCTTCTGTTGCAATCCTGTAAGCGCTGTTAAGTATTTCAACAGGCGTAGGAGGTAATTGTTCAAGTTTATAAATAGGGTAGAATCTGCTAAAATGTAATGGTGTATTTTTAAACCCGTTATCACTTAACCATTTACACAAATTTCTGATATCATCCAGATTATCAGTCCAGTCTGGAATAATAAGATTGGTTATTTCAAGCCATACCCCCATATCTTTAATAACTTTAAGAGAATCGAGTACCGGCTGCAGTTTTCCACCGGTTAACTTCAGGTAAGAGCTTTCGCTAAAAGCCTTAAGATCAATATTGGCTGCGTCAATGACACTGCAAAGCTTTTTCAGAGGTGGGACGTTTATATAGCCATTTGATTTAAAGATGTTTTTAACACCGGCATTCCTGGCAAGAGTTGCTGTTTCGAAAACATATTCATAAAAAGTTACCGGTTCAGAGTATGTATAAGCTATTGACCGGCAGCTGTTTTTTGCACTTTCTTCAACTACTTTATCTGGCATGAGATCAATATTTCTCGTTTTATCGGGACTGGTCTGTGATATGGTCCAGTTCTGGCAATTAAGACAGACAAGGTTACATCCGGCTGTTGCAATAGAAAATGCTTTTGATCCTGGGAGAAAATGATAAAGAGGTTTCTTTTCAACCGGGTCGACATTGACTGTGCAAGGGTTCCCGAATGCCATTGTATATAACTTTGAATCGTGAACCACCCGGTTATTGCATTTACTTAATTCTCCCTCTTTAAGAACGCATTCATTTGGACATATCCTGCACATTATTCCCCTGGCAGTTTCTTCCTGGAACAGAGCAATTCTCTTGTATATGACTTGTTCTTCAGGTGACATTTCTGAAAAAACTGACCGGCATGGGAAACACATTAAACCAGCTGATAAAGCCAGTGATTTTTTCAGGAAATCACGTTTACTTAGATCACATTTTTTATTCTTCATCTAACCCTCCTCTTTAAGTGAACTTATTTACTGAAGCATTAAGTTACAAATTTGATTTTAATATCTCCTTTTAAGGCATTGATTGTTCTTTTATCCCTTTTGCGTTACTTTGTGGCTTTGGATGAGTCCACACCTGCAGTCTGACCCCGCCCTAAAATTACCCACAGGGCATTTCTTATCGGTGGGCCCCCTTTGTGGTTCAATGAATTATATTTTGCCACTAAGATACACAAAGGATAACACTAAGGTTCACAAAATTTTTTACAAACATCTGGTAGACACGCTTCAAAAAACATGACTAAAACTACGATTTGTTCCTGGTTGAAGCAAAAAGAATTCCTATAAAAATTAACCCGGTTAATAAAAAAACAGAAACCTGAATTCCGAACGCAGGCACTGCAAAACCTGAAATAATGATGAAACCAAAAGCAGAACCTGCAAGATCGGCACTGTAAACTGCCGATGATGTCGATGTTCCTCTTGTTTTGTTTGTAAGTTCACGGAAGATGTGTCCTGTGAATACTGCAGGTAAAAAACCAGATAAAATGATTACTGCAACTGAAAGTAAGCTACTTTTTAGTTCTATCATATAATTATAAATCAGACCAAAAATGATATAAAATAATATCAGGAAGATAACTTTGTTTCTAAATGAAATAGTATTAAGGAACCTTATATTTATTCCGGAGCCAATAGCCAGACCAGCCATTAACCCTGCAATTATTAATCCGGTGAGCTGATACATATTCCCAACCATAAGTTGGAGACTCAGAAGAATAATAATTTCAAACCCCGCGAGTGCTGATGCACTGAAGTACATTAGCATATTTTTTCTTTTAATTGTTGTCACGGGCAATGCGAAGACAATAAACATTAATACTATTGCAGGTATCTTCTCACCAAGGTTTTTACTGAACTGATAAGCTTGTGAATGCAAACATGCCACAGGGAATGCAGATCTGTTTTGTTTTATCCCATGGTCAATAAGTGCATTAACTTCATCCGACTTCCTTGTTATAAGATCATCATCCAAAAAGTCAGCACTTACATAGATATTTTTAATATGTCTCTTCTCTGCCAGCTGGCAGAATGATAAAGATATTTCTTTGTCGGAAGCAATGAAATAAAGTTTATTGCCAACGACGGGCTTTACATTTTTGAAAATGGCTGCCAGACTGTTATAAATTGATGAGTAGAGATTCAATGATTCCTTATTGAAGTAATTGTCGCCTGGACCCGGAGAACACATAAAAATGCCATCTGGCTTAAGTCTTTTCTTCACTTCAGTAAAGAATTCAGAGGTATAATACCTGTTCAGGAGTAAGGTTGAGGGAGGCGGAATCAGCAGAATTATAACATCAACTGATTCAGCAGAGTTCCTTATATATGTGTATGCATCACTATTCACAATTACTACTTTTCCGGCAAATTTGTCACCAGTGGATGTTTCGTACTTTACCAGGGCCGGGTCTCTTTCAATATAAATGATATTTCTGACAGGGTATTTTAATATTTCAGGTAGATGGGATCGAGGTGACCCGGATATCATAATTACTTTTTCAGGCGATTCGCACTGAAGCATTGCATAATGAATGTCTTCCTCCCTTTCAGTCGCATCATCGTTATATGCCAGCAGTCTTTGATTATAATACAGACTTTCTTCACCTTTATATTTACCTTTTGTTATGTTGCCATAAGGTGTATCTATCGTCCCCGTAACTTTAATGCCAGGTAGTAAAATCTGTCTGAAGAGTAAATCGGGATTTAAAAATATAATAAGAGTAGCCAGGAAAAGTACAAAAAAATTAGCGAAGATCTTTGATTTTTGAGTACTAATATAGTAGGTCGTAATTACATAACCGACTGACAATAATATTATAAGCAAAAGTAATTTGTAGGTACTTAGCAACCCTGCTGTTAAAATGGCTATTAAAATACCTGCGGCGATTCCTCCGGTAGTTTCGATAGAAAATGATTTTCCCGGCACAAAGTTATTTTCCGAACCGGCTATTGTAATCAATTTAATGAATGTGAATCCCGATACCATGCAAAAAGGGATCAGAACGAGGAATGTGTAGATTATCGCTGCCAGAAAGGAAGGAGTTTCCCCGGGGTTTAAAAACACCCTCGATAGAAAAAGCAACAACATCACTGAAATTAGGGGGCTGAAAGAAAAAACAAGATTTATCTTTCGTATATCATTAAGTGTTGATCTATCGGCCAATGAAGCGCCAATCGCCGATCCGATCAGCCATGATCCTAAAAATGAGCCTGTTATAAGCTCATATCCTCCGGTAACATTCATTATCTCCCTCATCAGTAAGAATTGTATAGAAGAGCTGACGAAACCGATAATAAAAAGATTAGTTTTTATCTGGGAGGAGGATAGTTTCTGCAACTCCGGTTTTTCAGGATTCCTTTCCGTTTTGCTAAAAAACCTTACATAGTAGTTCAGATGCCAGATAAGATGGAATATACCGGTGGTTGCCAGTCCAATACCAAATTCAACATGCCACTTGAGCACTGTCTTTATAAATGGAAGGTTCCATTTATAATTAATCTGAAGGGCAAGGAATACACCCGCTATCGCTGTCAGAAGGAAGGATGCAGTAAGCACCGAGTTCCAGAATTTTCTGTGAAGCTGAAGGGAATAGTAACCGATCCGGTAAAAAAAGTAACTGATTAAATATAAGAGTATTACAGTGAAACAAGTGCTAATAACATGATACATAGTTACTTCTAGTTATCTTCAAGAACGACTCCTTCGTAGATAAAAATCTCGGCATCTTTCCAACCGTCCCATCCTAAACCGGCTTTATCTCTTGAAGTAAATCCAAGGAACTCCTCAACGGTCCATCCGTTTTCTGTTGCTACCTGTGGAAGCATAGTTCCTGCCCTGTTGTTCTTTTTGATATAAATCCCATGCTTACCTAAAATGATCTCGTTAATATTATTGATCTTTTTTAATGGTCCAAGTACAGTTATTTCAATGGTAGTTTTTCTATATTCATCTTTTGTAAGCGGGTTAAAACGTGGATCTTCAAATGCGGATGAAATAGCTGATTCCTGGACAACTTTATATAATGGCTCTGAAGAAATGAACCTACCGATACAACCTCTTAAATCGCCATTTATTTTTAATGTAACAAAAGCGCCCATCGGGTTTTTAAGATTCTCCGGAAAGGACTTTTCATCTAAAACAATATTTTTGTTATCATTAAGCTTTGCCTGAATACTACTCTTTGCAATTGCAAAAAGTTGTTTTTTTTCTGTGTCAGTAAAAGAAAAACTATTTTTAGTCTCGTGCACGGTGGCTGCATCCTGCTTTTTATCAATCATGATGATTGCATTATAGCCAACTACCTCATCTTTTCCGGCATTTGGAGAATCGCCTGAATTACAATAATCTATAAGTTTGATTTCAAGTTTATTATTTCCTTCAACCAGATAGAGTAGTGCAAGTCCAGAAGTCCATCCACACATGCTTGTAACCAGTCCGGGAATTTGTTTTGAAGTATTGTTACTGAGAGTATTCAAAAAAGTTTTTGGACTACCAGATATAATACTCATAGCAGTTAAACTGTCATTCTCGATGGCATCTTTATACGCCGGATAATGAGAGAAGTCGCTACTGATAATAAAAAGGTTTTCCGGAGTAAACCATGGTCTGAGAGCTTCAGCGATCTTCTTTACAGTATTTTCATCATCAGTACCAATGATAACAGGCACGATCGTTGGCATCTCCTTAAAATAATATTGAATAAAAGGTAATTGATTCTCGATACTGTGTTCCTGGAGATGTGCATTTATTGGAAAGTTAAAGACCTTATTGTTCTTAATCAGTTTATTGGCAATTTCTTTATTTACAGGAACTTTCCCTAAAGGGGTAATATAATCACCACAATTATATACCGAAGCTCCGTTGAAGTACATTACATGGCTTGACCCGATAATAAAAATATTTTTATATATTGCGTTCTTTGGTATTGCTGAAAATGCAGATGCAGCAATTTTCCCTGAAAACATATATCCCGCATGTGGACTGATTATTGCCCTTACGTTCCAATTGTCGGGCGACTTTTTACAGGATTCGAAAAGTCGAGAAAGATCTTTCGTGAGTGTCTCTTTATCAGCCGGATAAAATCTTCCTGCCGCAACTGGCTGTCTGTCAGTTGTAATGTTCTGGGAAAATGTTTCCATGATAGTAAATATTGAAAGCAAAACAATGAATACTGTTTGCATGACTATTACAATTAATTGGCGAATAAAGTTATGCCAAAAAATTGAAGAAATAATAGTTTACCGATAAAAGTTAGTAGGTGAAATTAAATAAGAACCATCGACTCTTTAAGAATCTCTCCTTTATCATCCGTCCCGTAAATTTTGATTCCGAGACTTACAGTTGGAACTCCGATCATATGTATAATGGGGTGAAGTTCATCCTTAAGATCCTCAGCTTCCATATTATCATAGTCTTCAATATTGAAGTAGAGGTGTATCATAAGCGTATATTCACTATCCTTTATTGAACCCAGAGTCTGTACAATTTTTGCCAGCCAGATGGCAGAAGCAGTATTAAAATACTCCAGATTAAGACGAAGGTTTGTGGTGGGTCTGGGTTTCTTAATGTATTCATTAACCCACTTAAGCACTGCTTCATAAATAATTGCAGCATTTTCAGGGATTGACTTTCCGGACATTATAAGTTCGCCTGAAGGATAATTTAAATCAACCTGGGGTGTCTTAGCTGTCGGTTCGATAAATAAATTTTTCAACTCCACCTTTTAATCTATTATTGATGATAAAGTTATAAAAAAAACATATTCAAAAGTATAATAAGTTTTTTATTTTAAAGTTTTCTTTATCAAAAAGAATAGGTCAGTTGTCAAATATTTTACCGGTTTGGCAAAAACCACATAATTCTTGTTAGTACTCTAAGAAGCCTTTTTGGTCATGTTTTCTTGTAAATCAATATATTAATATATTATCTTTGCAACCTGAAATTTGTTAAAGAAAAAATGGAGATTGTTCTTAAAGAAAAGATAAAAGAAGCTGTTAATATTATTTACAATAGCGAAGTTAATGATGACCTGATTCAGATTCAGGAAACAAGAAAAGATTTCAAAGGAGACTTTACACTTGTTGTTTTTCCTCTCTTGCGATTTTCAAAAAATACACCCGAAAAGACCGGTGAAACAATCGGACAATATCTTGTTGAAAATTTTCCGTCAGTTTCAGGATTTAATGTAATTAAAGGATTCCTGAACCTTGAAATCTCTGACGTCTGGTGGGTTGATTATTTCAGAAAAATAAAGGCTGAAAAAAACCATCTGGAGAATTGCCAGGTTTCAAATCCTGAAACTATTCTCGTTGAATACTCTTCTCCTAACACAAATAAACCTTTACACCTTGGGCATATACGGAATAATCTTCTGGGATTTTCTCTTTATCGTATTTTATCAGGCTGCGGACACAGAGTGGTAAAAACGAATATTGTTAATGACCGGGGAATCCATATTTGCAAATCAATGCTGGCGTGGCAAAAATTTGGAAACGGAGAAACTCCTGAGTTGTCTGGTATGAAGGGTGATCACCTGGTCGGAAAATATTATGTTTTATTCGAGAAAAATTATAAGGATCAGATTGAGGAACTTGTAAATGGGGGTATGGATGAAGCAGAAGCAAAAAACTCCGCACCACTCATGAGAGAAACCAGGGATATGCTTCTGAAATGGGAGGCAGGTGATGAAGAAGTCTACAGGTTATGGAAAATGATGAACTCCTGGGTATATGCTGGTTTTGATGAGACTTATAAAAAACTTGGAGTTGATTTTGATAAGATCTACTATGAATCAGATACTTATAAAGTTGGTAAAGATATTGTCCTCGCAGCATTAAAAGAAAAGATTCTTTACAGAAATGAGGATGGTNNAGAAAAGATTCTTTACAGAAATGCGGATAGTTCAATATGGGCCGATCTCACTCCTGATGGATTGGATCAGAAGCTTTTACTAAGATCTGATGGTACAGCAGTTTATATGACACAGGATCTCGGTACTGCTGTAGATCGGCACAAAGAATATAATTTCGACAAGAGTATTTATGTTGTTGGAAAT
>PLLX01000001.1 GCA_003141415.1 Bacteroidales bacterium | reverse complement strand
ATAGCGGGTTTTTTATTGCTTTTTGTCCAAAGACGTGTTATACACTCCATTAAAATAAAGTTGTTTTGGGTACCCAATAACAGCCATCAGGTACCTAAAAAATATTGCGTGTACCCAAAAAGGGAGGTCTTTTATGCCAAAGAGAATTATTCCATTGTCCGACATGAAGATTCAAAAAGTAAAAACAAAAGATAAACCCATCACATTATTTGACGGCGGCGGTTTATTTCTTCTGGTCACGCCTTCTGGGGGAAAGTTATGGCGTTTCAAATATAGATTTGCCGGCAAGGAAAATAAATTAGCCTTCGGCGCATATCCTGAAATAAGCCTTCTAGACGCAAGAAAGCGAAGAGATGAAGCAAGGGCGCAGATAGCACATGGAATTGACCCCGGCGAAGTCCGCAAGGCGCAGAAACAAGCTAAAGTTGAAGAAACCGAAACCTTCGAGGCTATAGCCAGGGAATGGCTGGAAAAATTCAAATCAAAATGGCAGGAAGAATACGCAGATAAAATTATGCACCGTTTGGAACTAAATGTTTTCCCTTGGATTGGTTCACGACCAATAAAAGATATAAAAGCTCCTGAGTTATTATCAGTATTAAGACGGATAGAATCAAGAGATGCATTGGAACTTGCTCACCGTACAAGAAATATTTGTGGTCAAGTATTCAGATATGCAGTTGCAACCGGACGTGTCGATCGTAACCTGGCAGAAGATTTAAAAGGCGCATTATCACCCGTAAAAACTATTCATAGAGCTGCAGTTATAGAACCTAAAGAAGTAGGGAAGCTTCTAAGGGCTATTGACAGTTATGAGGGAACATTTGTTGTTCAATGCGCGTTAAAGTTTGCGCCTTTGGTTTTTGTTCGTCCCGGAGAACTTCGTCATGCTGAATGGTCTGAAATTAATTTTGAAAACGCTGAATGGAATATTCCAGCAAGTAAAATGAAAATGAAAGAAGCTCATCTTGTGCCATTGTCACGACAGGCAATAGATATATTAAAGAAACTTCACACACTCACAGGTTCAGGACGATATTTGTTTCCATCAGAAAGAACTCCTCAACGTCCCATGAGTGAAAATGCTATTCTCGTGGCTTTGCGGATTATGGGTTATCCAAAAGAAGAAATGTCCGGTCATGGTTTCCGGGCAATGGCTCGAACTATTCTTGATGAAGTATTGCAAGTAAGACCGGACTTCATTGAACATCAATTGGCTCATGCAGTTCGTGACCCGAACGGACGCGCCTATAATCGGACGTCGCACCTTGCCGAACGAAAGAAGATGATGCAAACTTGGGCGGATTATCTTGATGGATTAAAAGTAGGAGCCAAAGTATTGCCATTTAAGAAAACAACAGTATAAAATTAACTGTCGGTGAACAGAGTTTTCTTGACATCAACTGCAAAGACGATGCAAGGTTATTACTTCAGTTGACAACATATTGTCTTTATGAAAATCGAGTCTTCAAATACTAAGATAGAATAAAACGCGCTCCCCATTTTATTGATTTCAGAATGAAATAGTGATATTTAGGTACGTGATTTTTATAAATGGCAGGGCATTTACTTCTTCCTGTAAGTGTTAAAAATTGATTTTATGAATAAGTTGAATATTACAATTAATAATTAATAAAAGAAGATAATAAAAAAGACAGAGTCAATATGAACCTGCCTTTCTCCAATAATCCGATTATGTGTTTTGTTACTTCTTAAATTTTCTCCTAATACCTGCAACACCAACCAGACCCAACCTCAAAAGCAGTAGGGTGGTTAGTCCGGGAACTTGTGTCGAAGTTTGAAGTGGAACGAAAGCAAAAATCAAATCATTGAAATACTTATCATGAGTCGTAAGTACATAATCTTTGTAAGTAAGGATAAGAACTTGGCCGGGATATACGTTTCTCAAATTGGCAAGCGCCTTTATGCTGTCGAAGACATAGTTACAACATATATGTTATTCAAGTCGCTCCCCATTGCTGCATGATGGGTAGGCATTTAGGATTTATCGTCTTTCTGTTGATTTTTTTTAGCAGTAGCAGCAAATAGATCAAAAAGAGGTTTGAATGTGGAAAGACCGGCCATAGCCTGGGGATTCATTTTGGAGTAACTTTCTCCATACTCCAGCCATTTTTTGAATTGATCGTCAGCCATGTCGTGTAATAAAAGATAATTCTTAATGGTTTGCTCTAGATATTTCTCGAAAAAATCAGTCAGCACATTTTCTCCATACTGAATAATCAGGTAAAGCAGAGGAGTAGGAAGGAGATATTTCTTTTTGCGTGCCTCTTCGAAAACAATTTGCGTGAGAATCGCAGCGGTTACATCTTCGCCGGTTTTAGCGTCTATTACCTTAATTTTCCGGCCATGACGGATGATATCGGTTACATAATCCAGCGTGACATAAATGCTTTTTTCCGTTTCGTATAACCGGCGGTTAGTGTATTTTTTGAGCAAAAGTGTGTTATCTTCCATGATTATACTCCCTGTATTTTTCTTACTAAATTATTAAATATATTGCAACATAAAATAATTGTAAGTATGGACGTTGTGGAGAATAATATTTATTTAAATATATGTATTATATAATATAATTATTATTTATCCAAAGCAAATAGAACTGTTAAAATATTTTTGCATTGCAACATTTCTCTATTGACAAATGAAAAATGCTGTTTATACTATAAGCACAGAAAACAAAATATAAAAGGAGTATTTATTATGGAAAACAATAAAATGGTGAAACAGATGATTGATTATCATAAGGCGGCATTCGAAACCAGTTTCAATTCTGTACTTATGCTGCAAGAGAAAACAGCCAAGGCCCTGGATAACATCCTGCAACAGTCGCCCGTGCTTCCGGCACAGGCGAAAGCGTTTATTAATGAATGGACCAATATCTCTAAAAAGGTAACAGCTGATTTCAAAGAAGCTGCCGATCAGAATTATGCCAAGCTTGAAGAGATTTTTGCGTCAGATGTTGACACAACCAAAACAAAGGCTAAAAAATAGATGATAAGGTAAATTATCGTGAAATCTAAAATAAAACATAAACAAGAATAAATATAGCAAGGAGGAAACTATGGACCCCAAACAGATTGCCAAGCAAATAGTTGATTTTAATAAAACATCTTTTGATAACTCATTCAATGCGATGTCCGTTATTCAGGACCAGACTGAAAAAATGGTGAACGACATGATGGAAAAGACGGCTTTTTTCCCGGAGGAAGGCAAGAAGGCAGTAACAGACTGGATTAAAACATATAAAAAGGGCCGTGAAGAATTCAAGGCGTCCGCCGATGAGAATTTCAAAAAAGTGGAAGTTTATTTTGCGTCAAAGTAAAATAATATTTTTATCTGTTAAAAAAGCCACCGCGGTAAATTGCGGTGGCTTTTTTATTGTTGAAACTCCAATTTAATTAGTCGTCCCTGAAAAAGTC
>PLLX01000084.1 GCA_003141415.1 Bacteroidales bacterium | reverse complement strand
GAAGGATTACAAAAATATTCATTAATCCACTCATCAATTGAATTAAAGAATTCTATGGCATTTTCGGGAATTAACCGACCTGTCATTTTAATAATCCCTTTCGGGTCAAGAATGACCTCTGGAGTGTTCTTTGTGAGAGGTATTATTTGTTGATTTATATTCAAAATATTATCTTTTATAGAAAATTGTTAGTTGATAAATATATACCTAAACGATGGGCATATTCCCAATTTTCAATTTTTCATGGTATCCATCAATTATTTATAGCATTTGCCTGTTCATCATAAATTGGCAAAGTAAATTTAAAATTACTCCCTTTACCAACTTCACTTTCAACCCAAATCTTACCACCGTGCTTTTCTACAAATTCTTTGCAGAGTAATAATCCCAAACCTGTCCCTGTTTCTTCAGCCGTACCTTTTGTTGTACTAACTTCTGCCATTTCAAACAGTTTCATTAAATTATGAGGTGCTATTCCTATTCCATTGTCAGAAACAGATATTGTTATGTTTGAATTCATTTGCTTTGCAGTAATACTAATAGCCCCACCAGCGTTCGTAAATTTTATCGCATTCGAAACAAGATTTCGCAATACCGCTTTAAACATATCAACATCTGCAAAAATATTTATATGGTCTCCTATTGAAAAATCGATTGTGATGTTTTTTTCTTTAGCAATTGGATTGAGAACATCAATTGCATCCTCACAATTATTTGTAAAATTCAATATTTGAGGGTTAAATGGAATTTTACCTTGTTTCGCTCTTGCCCAACTTAAAATGTTTTCCAGTAATTTAAAAGAACTTTTTGCGGATTTATTAATATTATTTGCGATATCTTCAATTTCGTCTGTAGTGAGTTTGCGAATATCTTCTATTAATACTTCTGATAAACCAAGAAGACCATTAAACGGACTTCTTAAATCATGTGCAAGAATTGAGATAAAGCGGTTTTTATCAGAATTTAGTTGAAGTAATTGTTTAAGTTCTTTATTAGCAGTGAATAATTCTTCCGCCCTTTTTTCTTTTTCCTCGTTTTGATAAGCAAGTTCTTTGTTAGCCATGACTAACTCATCTGCACGTTTTACCTTCTCCTCGTTTTGAAACGCAAGTTCTTTATTAGCCATGCTTAATTCGTCTGCTCGTTTTTCTTTCTCTCTGTTTTGATAAGCAAGTTCCTTGTTAGCGATTATTAACTCATCTGCACGGTTTTTTTTCTCCTTATTGGCAATGATTAACTCTGCTACCCTTTTTTCTTTTTCTTCGTTTTGATAAGCCAGTTCTTTGTTAGCCATAATTAACTCATCAGCACGTTTTTCTTTTTCTTCGTTTTGATAAGCAAGCTCTTTATTAGCCATTATTACCTCATCAGCACGTTTTTCTTTCTCCCTGTTTTGAAAAACAAGTTCTTTATTAGCAATGATTAACTCTGCTTCCCGTTCTGCTTTTTTTATGTTCGCAATGATTAACTCATCTGCACGTTCTGCTTTCTTTATGTTTGCAATGATTAATTCATCTGCACGTTTTTCTTTTTCCTCGTTTTGAAAGACGAGTTCTTTATTAGCAATGATTAACTCATCTGCACGTTCTGCTTTCTTTATATTAGCAATGATTAACTCATCTGCACGTTCTGCTTTCTCTCCCTTAGCAATGACTAGCTCAGCTTCACGCCTCGCTTTCTGTTTGTTAGCAATGACTAACTCCGCTTCGCGTTTTGCTTTCTCTTCGTTAGCTATGGTTAACTCTGCGGCCCGTTTCGTATTCTCTTCCTTGGCGATGACTAACTCTGCTGAACGTTTTTCTTTCTCAACATTGGCAGTTACCAACTCCTTCGACTTTACTATTTTACGCATATCATACTTCGATATATTGTTTTAAAATTATTGTTTATCTATCTCGTTAATATTTCTTCTCGATTTATAACATGCTTTTTGATTAGCTCATACAATAAAGTCTTATCAATTGGTTTTGAAATATAATCATTGCATCCTGCTTCTATTGCCTTTTCAAAGTCTTCAGAAAATGCATTAGCTGATTGTGCAATGATAATTATGTCTCTGTTAAACTGACGGACTTGCCGTGCAGCTTCATTTCCATCCATCTGGGGCATTCTGATGTCCATCAAAATTAGATCAAGGTCAGGATTGTTACGACAGGCCTCAACAGCTTTAATTCCTGTTATTTCATGTAATACTTCTTTACTGATATTTTGAAGCATTCTGGCGAGAAGTGAAGACGATACTTTATCGTCTTCGACAATCAATATTTTCAGGTTTTTTACCTGAACTTCTTTATGTTCTGCAGAACCCGCATTTATTATTTCTATATTTCCCTCCGATTGGAGAATTGCTTCGTTAGCAAGGATTAACTCTGTTGCCCGTTTTTCTTTTTCTTCGTTTTGATAAGCAAGTTCTTTGTTAGCAATGATTAATTCATCAACTTTTTCTTTTTTAGTCATATTCTGTCTTGATAAAGTTGTTTTAAAATTAGAGTATATCAATCAGTTCCCAACAGCATTATAAAAAATCAGCGTGGCCAGATTGCCTACGCTGTACTTGAGGCCCTACCAAGAGCCCGATAAACAAATGTAATGCAGTGACCACGCTTTGACGTGGCGTTTTGCTTACTTTCCTGTTTATCTATTGAAATTTGGTTGGTTTCAATACCAGAAATCAGCTTTAGGTGAAAGATAATCATTTAAAATGTAAAAAATGAAATCGAAGCTTTTTATACTCGACTACAAGGATCTATTCAATGGTCCTCTTATTGCATTCTTGGTCGATGATCTATGGGATCATAAAGATAACTTGAAACAGGAGCAGTTTGTGACTGGCCCCACTCTTAAGCCGGTTGTGATTACAGGCATTAGCGCAGCACTTGGAAAAACCAATGTCCTTGACCATCTTTGTCTCCGGTCTTAGGTGGTCATTTTGACCGTTTTTTCCAGTCAGGATGCATTCACCAATCTTATTCGTTCATACGAGTATCACAGAGAACAATTGCTGATATTAAGTCGTCAGATAAGGCAACGGGTCCGTGAATACGACAATGAACTTTATTCATTGTTAAAATCAATATCAGGAATAGGACCTTTGACCGCGAGTGCATTAATAACTGAACTGGGTGACATTAACAGGTTTTCTCATATAGACGATCTGAGCAGCTTTGTTGGCCTGATCCCCAGGGTAAGAGAGAACGGTGAAACAATTCATACCGGTGGAATAACTTTCCGTTGCAATTCTTTCCTGAGGACAATGCTTATTGAAGCTTCCTGGCAGGCCATCCGGCAGGGATCCAGCTCTTATGCAATACTAAGATTACACATTAAAGCCTTCACACCCTTATCTATAAAAAATGACATGTGATTGCGGCAGATTATACTTGACCGCTTATAGCAGCCTGATTTTATAGAATTTATAAGAAGAAGTTTTTAAAATTATTATTTAATTTTACAGAACCTCGGGACAATGCTTTTCATAGCACCGTCCGAGTTAGTTGGTTGTAGCAGTTTCTTAAAACTTGAATCCTAAAGTGGCCTGGTACCAGACATTTTTGTAACGTGGATTCGTGGATGTTCCATCACCGTTATTATTTTGAAGGTCCCACCCGGCTCTTGCACTAAATACAAATTGGTTCAGGTTAATATCAATACCACCTAAAAAACAAAATACGCTTCTATCATTTTTAAACTGCTGCTCCTGATCGACGATTAAACCTCCGCCTGTAAATACATCCTTTTGGTTCACAAGGAAGGAATATTGAGGTCCTGCCAGCAGGGTTACATTTGCACTTGGTTTAAGAGCAAATAACAGGGGAACATCAATATAACTTGTGGTATGGGTAAATTTATAGGGGATAGTAAGGAATGTGCCTGTTGCCTTGTATCCTTTTTGAGAAAATAATATTTCAGGCTGTAACCCTATATATTTCCCTATAGGGATCGCTAAAAAAGGACCTGCAGCAAAACCAACTTTGAAATCAGCATTAAATTCCTGATTTTTTGAGTCATAAATGTTTGAGAAATTTGCACCCGCTTTCATACCAAACTGAAGCTTATCCCGTAAATCATTATTGTTATCCTGAGCTACTATAATGTTAGCCATGAAGGTAATTGCAACAATTATTAAAATTATTTTTTTCATTGTCATCCGTTTTAAGTTTTAAAGCAAATTATTACACTACAAAGTGTATGTCTCTCTGATCCTGGAACGGTTATATAATTCTTGAAATAAATTACATTATTCACACATTTTCAAGCGTACTGTGCTGTGTATTTTGTGTTAAACCTAAAAGAAAAAGGCTGCATGATTTTCTTCTCAGAAAGCTTCTTTTAATAATCATTCATCCATCCGATTTCTATGTGTATTGGATGGATGGATGATTAAGAGAATAAACTGAACGTCTATATACCGGTTATTATTTCTTTGGAACCGGAGGTAACTTTTTAACAAAAATTCCTTCTTTGTCATAAACAAGTACCTTAGTGGCAGTCCCCTTGACAACAACTACTTCAAAGGTAACAATGTTATTTGCTGTAACACTTGTTGCTTCTTTAATAGTATAACCGACATAATCTTTAGCAATATTGTCTGTTATAGCTTTCTGAAGATCAGCTACCTTGACTACAGTCCGGGTGGAATCAGTAGTATTTATGACCTGTGCATTGACTGCCAGAACTGCCATAAATAATACAAAAACGATTAAAACTTTTTTCATAATAAATAAATTATTTGGTTTAAAAACTGCAAAATATTCAACGATTTTTTTGGTATGATGGATGGAATATAATATTACTCCTACACTCTATTTGCTTTTCTTTCATTATTCCGCGAAGCTGCATTGTCATTTGTGACGGGACGATTACCGCTAACTTCATTTGTCATTTTTAATCCACCTAATTTAGTTTATTTGATTTTTTTTATGTGGTTCATACCTGAACATCAGTTTTTTTGATCCGGGGTGTTGATTATGCTTCCAAAAATATATTATGTCGATACCATACTTCAAATGTTATGCCTGAAATTTAACAAATATTAACATATTAAAAATGAGACCATTAACTTCGACCTGATTTAGTCAGAAACTATTCATTTTGAGAATGAAATTCTCATATTGAGAAAACAGAGGGAGTATTGAGTGATTCTACAGGGATAAGTAAAAAATTACTCCTTTTTATGAAAGTGTTTTTATCAATTCTTTATTAAAGGCGTCAAGATCGGATGTCTTCCGGCTTGTAATCAGGTTATCAAAATGTACGATTTCTTTATCCACCCAATTTA
>PLLX01000140.1:25526-25785 GCA_003141415.1 Bacteroidales bacterium | reverse complement strand
TCATCTTCTGTCTGAAGGAATCCATAACCTTTTACTCTGTCATACCATTTAACAGTACCTTTCATAGTTTTAGAATTTTTGTTACCTACCTGTAGTTATCTCTTCTGTTACCACCACCGCTGCCACCTCTGCGGTCGTTGTTATCACCACCTCTGAAATTACTTCTTCTGTCAGTCCTTTCAATGGATTCATTAACGATAATATTTCTACCGCTAACTTCAGCTCCATTTAATTCTTCGATAGCTTTTTTTGCTTCAGC
>PLLX01000140.1:0-25468 GCA_003141415.1 Bacteroidales bacterium | reverse complement strand
TTTTGAAAACAAAAAATAAATATTCATAATATATTGTATTTTAGTAGCTTTTTGGCATTAAGCCCTTTATAAAAACGTAAAAAATCACAACTCCGTCACGATTGACAGTTCTTACCTAAAACATATGTTTTATTATTTTGTTCGTTTAAAGCTGATTTTTTATTGCCACCAAGGCACTAAGAGATAAAGGTTCACCAAGAATTTAACAGGATAGTTTTTAATTTTTCTTTAACTTTTTAACCTCGGGTACACGGAATTTAGCGGAGTCAAATCTCCCTTTCTCCTATTCTCCTCATCATATTTTCCTGTTCCTGATATAGATATGTTTTATATGGTTCTGCCCTGATTCTCTTTCATCAATTTCAAAATCAAGCGACCTGATAAGGGGTGTAAGTTTCGGGAACCCGAAGTTCCTGGGATCAAAATCAGGCTGTTTTTTAAGGATCAGGTTACCTACATCACCCAGATAGGCCCAACCATTTTCATCAGCTATATCAGTTATTGATGATGCAATAAGTCTTTTAACGATACTGGCAGGTGTTTGGGTATCAGGATCTTCTGTCTTTCTCTTTTTCACAACAGGTTTCCCCTTTTTCCTGACTTCAGGAACAGTATCAATTGCAGCTGTTGATGATGTGATTATTTCAAGATAGATAAATTTATCGCAGGACACAATAAACGGATGAGGTGTTTTTCTTTCGCCAATCCCGATAACCTTCATACCAGCTTCCCTTAACCTTGTTGCAAGTCTCGTAAAATCGCTGTCGCTCGAAACAATACAAAATCCATCAACCTTACCTGAATAAAGAATATCCATTCCGTCAATTATCAATGCTGAATCAGTGGAGTTTTTACCCTTTGTATAACTATACTGCTGAATAGGTGTTATTGCATTTTCAAGAAGGACTGATTTCCATCCCGAAATTGTTGGTTTTGTCCAGTCTCCGTAGATTCTTTTGAAAGTCGGGGTACCGTACTTTGCTATCTCCTCCAGCATTCCTTTAACATTGCTGTAAGGAATATTGTCGGCATCAATCAGGACAGCCAGTCGTAAATCATTTAATGTTTGCATAATATGCATTTAAAAATAAAGCGCAAGTTAGTCTTTTTTGACCGGAAGTATTGTTCATGCTGCTTAACATTTGGTTTCCCTGACCAATTATTCTGCCAGGGCCCACATCCTGGTTATTACCACTCCATGTCCCGGTACCATGACAATGAAATTATCTTTAAATTCTCCGATGTCTTTTTGCCTCCACAGATCTCTCACCCTCTGTTTTCCTGAAAAGCCGAGATCGGTCCAGTTTGCAGTTACATTTGTTTCATTTTCGCCCCTGTTGAATAATCCCACAGCATATGATCCATCCTCCATCTGTCTTTCCCAAACCTCCATATTTCCATCCTTTGATACTCTATGTCCGGGCTTTCCCAATGGATCCTGATCAACTTCTATCACTTCATCATTGGTAAGAAGACTTAGCGTAAATTCGTCCAGCCGTGTGATATCGCCGCTAAAAATCAATGGAGCAGCAACTATACTCCAGAGAGATACCTGTGTGTATTGTTCATTGGGTGTAAGAGGTGTTGGAACAGTCTTGCCATTCCAGTTGCTCAGATAACCAAGAAGCAGGTAATCAGGATCGTTCCAGCCTCCAGGTCCGGCGTATAGATGGAGACTATCCCTGCTGTAGACATCAAACCCATCCCTGAAAAGAGCTGTTCCTATGCCTTCGAATGAGCCACCAAGGTCGTCTGCTGTCCGCCAGCTTTGACCACCCACTTCTTTGCCCCATTTCCAAACTTTACCCATCCCATACTGGCAAAGATTCAGAACAATATCTCTTTTTTGTTTTTTAAGTATTTTGCTTACAAGTAGGTAAGGTTTCTGAAGATCGGGCAGTGTATCTCTTCTTCCGATATTGTCATATGAACACCAGTCATATTTCAAAAAATCATATCCCCATTGCACAAACCTCATTATATCCTGTTCCTCATTTCCGTATATAGCTGTATGACCTGCACAGGTGAAGGGACCCGGCGATGTATAGATACCTGCTTTTAAGCCTTTTAAATGAATGTAGTCTGTCAGCGCTTTCATGTCAGGAAATCTTCTATTGGAATTGATCATGCTGTTTTTATCGCGTGGTTCAACAAGCAGGGTTGAGTCGGTTGATCCCGGCTTGGCTGACCAGCAATCGTCTATGTTGATATACATATATCCATGGTCAATCATTCCCGAACTAACCATAGCATCAGCTGCCTCGCGCATTATTTTATCAGTCACATGATTTTCCCAAACATACCAGCTGTTCCAGCCCATTTGAGGAGTTAGGGCAAGTTTGTCGCCACAAACAACTTTAAATTCTCTTTTAGCAGATCCAAGCTCATTGGTAACCATGACCGTAGTAAGATATTCGCCCGGCTTATTAATTGTACCTTTAATTTGTCCGGTTTCAGGATCGCATCTCAGACCGGCAGGAAGATTCAATACATCATATTTCATTGGTCTCTTTCCCGTTGCCGGTATTGTAAATAAAAATGGAGATCCCGGCCTCACACCGAATATTTTTGCCCCGTTAATCCGCGGTTCGGGCCCGGGCCTCGGTGTAAGAATAATCTTTGGTTCCTGGGACCCGGCGATTAATGTTCCGGCAATAACCATTATTATTAAAAATAGAAATCTTTTCCTCATAGCTTTTTTAATAAGTAGTTTGATTTTATGTAATTATTGTAAGTGTAACAAACTTCTGAATTAAGGTTTACCTGTCTTATTTCTTTTTTCCTGTTATTTCAGTGATATCCAGTCTTAAAACAGTTGTATTTGCAAGCACTTTCTCATCATAAATATATTCATTTTCATCTCCATAGTGTTTCATTATACAATCTAACCCTGTTTTTTTTGCTTCCTTTTCCGTGATAATTGAAATATTTCCATATCCGACTACACTTCTGTATTTCATTCCCCAGTTGCATCCCTTTTTTAAATCCTTTTCTGCTCTAACGTATATCTGATGCTCAATATCCATTTCAAAACAGACGTATTTATTCTTTCGGATCATTTCCAGTTTTCTCCCTTCATTTGCACAATGAAAAAACAGCCTTTGTTCCGGATCATTGGTATATCCGAAATTCATAGTAACAATATACGGGATATTATCAATAGCAAGAGCTATCCTGCATACATCAGCTTTCTTTATAATTTCTTCAATCACCCCAATATCTGATACTTCTCTTTCACTTCTTCTCATAAATTATTCTTTAATTGTTTAATGCTTTCATAAACAGGGCATTCAGGACTATGGGCACCAGGCAGATAACCTGTACTCGTCAGAAATTCATTAACAATTTCTCCGCCTGTGAACTTAAAGGTTTTTTTGAACAGTTTTGTCCATTCTTCAAGAGAACCCATTTTTTCTGAGTGAATATCAAGCCACTTCCTGAAGGAACCTGTTTCTCTCCTGATCTTAAGAATGGCTTTCGCGTTTTCAATAGCAGCATTAATTTTCATCTTGTTCCTGATAATTCCCTGATCATTCATCAGACGCTGAAATTCCTTTTCTCCATAATTCCCAACTTTTTCAATATTGTAGTTATCAAAGGCTTTACGGAAATTATGCTGCTTTTTCAGGATAAGAACCCAGTTAAGTCCGGCCTGATTAATTTCGAACATTAACCTTTCGAACAGTTCATCATCTTTTTCAATAGGAAACCCATAATGATTATCATGATATTCCTTATGAAGAAAAAGTTGATCTCCTGTTATTGTATTGATATAATCGCAATATGTCATAACTATTATTTATTACTCCTTTTTCCCTGATTTGTTTATTGAATCACAAAAAATATTCAATAAAAATAAAGAATTTTATTAACTTTGCTTCCACTCTTAATTAGGGTAACTAAAACTAATCAAAACCAATTGATATGGGAAAAGGTGATAAAAAGACTAGACGCGGTAAAATTATACTTGGTTCTTATGGTGTAAGACGTCCCCGGAAAAAGAATGACAAACCGGAAATTAAACCAGTTAAAGAGATCCAGGTAAAGGAACCGAAAGATAAAAAGCCTGTAAGAGAGAAAAAAGAGCCAAAGGAAGCAGCAATAGTAAAAGAAGTTAAAGAGGTAAAAGAAGTTAAAGCGGTTAAGGAAGTTAAAGAGGTAAAAGAAGTAAAGCCTGTTGTTAAAGTGAAGGAGTCAAAAGTTGTAAAGGAAAAAACTGAAATAAAGCCTCCTAAAGCTGCAAAAGAGAAAAAAGAAATAAAGGAAGAGAAGCCGGAGAAGGAATCAAAACCTAAAAAGGAGAAGAAGGGCTAAAATATTTAATGGAAATATTTTTTGAAGGAATAAGTTTAATACCCTGGGCCATAAGTGATGCTTCTGAACTTGCATTAATCGCTAATAATAAAAAAATAGCTGACAACGTTCGTGACGCATTTCCATTCCCTTATTCACTTAAAAACGCACAGGATTGGCTGGATCTAATATTGGTTGAAAACGATCCTCCTCGATTTTTTGCTATAACAATTGATAAACAGGTGGTTGGTAGTATCGGGATTGTCTCCAAAACTGATATCTACAGAAAAAACGTTGAAATTGGATTTTTCCTTTCTGAAAATTTCTGGGGTAAAGGTATTGCTACTAAAGCCATTAAAGCAGCAACATCCTATGCTTTCAGGGAATTCGACATAGGAAGAATATACGCGGAATCATTTTCAGATAACATAGGTTCACGGAGAGCTCTTGAGAAAGCCGGATTCACTCTTGAAGCCACTTTGAAAAGAAATATTATCAAAAATGGCATAATAAAAGACAGTTGTATCTATTCTGTACTGCGGGAAGATTATAAATATTAGTTTCGCGTTTCGCGTTTTGTTTTATTCTCCTCTAATCACGCCTCACTCTTTATTTTTCTTAGGGTTATTCAAATATCGGTTTTCTTTAACCACTGATTAACACGGAGTTTGTAAAGTTTTGAGCTCTGTGCTCTGTGCTATCTTCTTACAATAAGCCACTTATAATCCTCAGGATCGATAACTGCATTAATTATCACCGGCTCATTAACTGACAGTGCCTCAATTGTTGCTTTTCTCATTCCTTCCAGGGAATCAGCCCTTAAGACTTTAATCCCCAGGAAGATATCAGTATCAAATAAATCAGCATGATATAGCAGAGTCCCGTAAGCAGGTAGTTCTTTCCATGATTGTTTTATTTTTATCAGGTTAAGCTCACCATCAGAAAATACGATGACAATAACAGGCAAGTTATATCTTCTTAATGTTACCATTTCTCCGGCCATCATCAGGAATCCGCCATCTCCAGTAACACATACCACAGTAGCATCAGGATAATTCATCTGTGCTGCCATGGCTGCAGGGATACCAAAACCCATGGATGACCAACCGTTAGTCATGATCAGTTTCCCATTCTCATGAGTGTTCCAGAATTGTCCGATAAGATGAAGATGGGAACCGACATCTGAAGTTAGGATTACGTCTTCAGGCAATTCATCCTGGAGTACTCTCAGTGCTGCAGCCGGACCGAAATGGCTGGTAAAACCATTATAAACAGAAGCCATCTCATCACGTATTCCTTTAATGACTGCCTCTTCAAATATCAGCGAGCCGGTATTCAGATTCTTAAGCATGCCAAACCACTCGTCAACCGGTCCGATAAATTGAGTAACAATAGCTTTGGACGACATATCGGTTTCCCTGGTATCGAAATGCAGAAGTGGTATGTCGGGCATCCATGCTTCATAGTTAAATTCGACCGGGTCGTAACCTATACCTATAACCAAATCAGACTTTTCGTATATATCTTCAAGATAGTCGCTTAGTGAATGCATTAAAACTCCCGCATAGCAGGGATGATTTTCAGGAATCACTCCTTTTGCCATTGGAGTAACTACAACTGGCATTTTACATGTATCGAGAAATGATATCAATTTATCCTTCAATTCAAGTCGTGCTGCTGTTAGTCCCGCTGCCATCAACGGCCGACGGGATTTCTCAAGCAGAGAAATTATCTTTTGAATATTATTCTGAAAATAATTGTTTTCTGTCATAAATCCGGAAGAAGATGTTGTATTTATCTCAATATCAGAAATATCTGCCGGTAATCCAATGTGAACAGGACCAGGATAAGACTCGTGGCAGAGTCTTAATGCCGATTCCAAAACCTCCACCACGTTTTCAGCATTCAGTCTGTATGTTGCTTTTGTTAATGGCTCAAACAGTTTCTGATGATTTATATTCATCTGGGTTGTCCGGTTAAGCATATTATCATCCATTTCACTCGTAAACACAATAACCGGAGATCTGTCAAGTAAAGCGCCTCCTACACCTGTAGAAATGTTAGTCGCTCCCGGTCCGAATGTGGCATGACAAACACCAGTAATTCCTGTTAATCTGGCCGTTACATCTGCCATTATTCCGGCTGATGCTTCATTTGATGTGAGAATGAACTCAATGCCAGCATTTTTAAAGGCTTCCATGTAAGGTATTGAGGGTCCTCCCGGAATACCGAATACATACCGGACTCCATGAGCAAATAAGTGATTCGCAATATATTCTGCAATAGTCATTATTTGTAATATTAGATACAAACAAAAATATTAAATATTCCGGTGCCCTGCACCTGTTACGCGGATTATAAACACGTTTCTACAAATATTCCGGTGCTCTGCACCTGTATAGGTTATGAGAAGAGCGGCAGCTTTAATAGAAGATTCCTCATTCATCCGTCAGATGGCGGATGAATGTGGAATGACATCTCATTCTTCCTGGGGCGAGGAAGAGGTGACGATTCGTTAATGCGAATCGCCACCTCTTCCAAGTATACCCCTTATTCATACTGTTATTCCGAGCAAAAGCGAGGAATCTCCATCTCCCCAATAGCATTTGTAGAAAAGTATTTGAAAAATATATCAACAGGTACAGAGCACTATAATATTAAATCCTATTCAACTATCCGATCCAGACAGATAATCCAGGCTGATGATTGAATAGTAGAAAAATGATTTTTTTTCTGATATTTGATACCTAATTATTTTTTGATTGTACAGTAAAGGGAACACTATTTTCTGGGCAATTATTGCCTGTCTGCTCTGGTCCACTGCCTATGCAAGTATAAAGATAGGCCTGCAATATGATACTCCATTCCATTTTGCTGGTATCAGGTTTATCATTTCCGGACTGATCATTCTTCCTTTTACCATTAAACCGGCAATATACATCAGAATGATCAGGGATCACTGGAAGGTGGTCGCATGGGTAACTACTCTGCAGATAGTGATTAATTATTCCCTGTTTTATCAGGGACTGAATCTGGTACCGGGCGCTCTCGGAGCAGTGGTTTATGGTTTACAACCCCTTATCATTGCTGTTGTAGCAGCTATATTGAACAAAGATGATAAGCTGACCAGAAAAAAAATTGTAACAATTATTTTTGGTATCTCTGGCGTTATTTTTATCAGTGTCGGAAGACAGGCTTTCAAATTGGGAACCGGGCTCGAACTTCTCGGAATAGCTATGATCCTGGTTGGCAATATTGCTACTGCCGGAAGTAATGTAGTGATATCGCTTAAAAGTAAAGATCTTAACCCATTTGTTCTTAGCTCCGCTTCACTGTTTAGCGGGGGTGTAATCCTTTACCTCATTTCCATTCCTCTGGAAGGAAGCCCCAAAGGCCCTTTACCCGGGGAATACTGGGTGACATTGCTTTGGTTAAGCTTTATGGCAGCATCTGCTTTTTCAATATGGTTTAAACTATTGCAACGTCCTGGTGTTAAAGTATCAGAACTGAATCTATGGAAGTTTATTACACCATGTACCGGAGCCGTCTTAAGCTGGCTCCTTATTCCTGATGAACATCCCGAATGGCTTACCATTTCAGGGATGATTATTATAACAGCCTCATTAATTATGTTTTATCGAAGCACAAAAGAAATTCCTGCAATTCAGGAAAACAGTATTCTATTATGAAAAAAAGACTCATAGCTATCATCTGTTACGCGTTGTTCTGGCTCGCATTTTTCTTCATGGCCCGGATGTTTTTCATTTTCATGCAATATCATTCTTCATTTCAAAATAGTATAGGTGATCTTTCAGACACATTCTGGCATGGAGCAAAGCTTGATATTTCAACAATAGGTTATTATCTGCTGGTTCCTCTATTGTTTATAATCCCCGGAGCCTTCTTTAATGGCAACTGGTACAGGATACTTGTAAGGTGGTATACATATATTCTGATTGTATTTTCATCAATGATTATTGTTTCAGATGCTAATCTCTATTCCTATTGGGGATTCAGGATGGATTATACACCCATGTTATATCTGAAAACTCCGGGAGAAGCAATGGCTTCGGTGAGCACTATGAAGATTATTATGTTTTTAATTACTATATGTCTCATAGCTTCGTTATTTATATACTTCTATAACAAACTAATTGACAGATTATTCAGTAATTTTAACGGGATCCGTTACAGGTTGCCTGGAATTTTGTTCTTCATGCTTCTTTGTGGATCTCTAATAATACCCATCAGAGGAGGATTTGGTGTTGCTCCGATTAATGCCGGAACTGTCTATTTCAGTAAAAATATGTTTCTGAATCATACTGCAATTAATGTGGTATGGAATGTAGGTTCATCTGCCTTTGCTCAACGTCCATTAAAGAATCCTTATGAGTTCGGTGACCTTTCAATTGCAACTGACATAGTTGATTCGCTGACAGTTAAAAAAGGGATTACTGAGAAGGTTTTAAATACGTCAAAACCTGATATAATATTAATCGTGCTCGAGAGTTTCAGCGGTTATCTGATCGGACCGCTTGGCGGCGACTCTTTGGTAACCCCAAACATTAACAGGTATGCAAAAGAGGGAATACTCTTTTCAGACTTCTATGCATCAGGAACGAGAACTGACAAAGCTATACCTGCAATACTTGATGGTTATCCTGCTCAACCGGCTCAGTCAATTATTAAAGAGCCAAAAAAGAGTCAGTCTTTGCCAAGCCTGGTTAAAATTCTGATTGAAAATGGATATCATAGTTCATTCTGGTATGGTGGAGAGATTAACTTTGCAAATTTTAACTCCTTTGTTATTGGTTCGGGTTTCCATGATATAATTACCAAGAGAAATTTTGATCCTGTAAATTATAATTCAAAATGGGGCGTTCATGACCATATTCTTTTTCAGACTCTTAAGGATTCAATGAAGAGTGTTAAGGAACCTTTTATCAAAGTGGTCCTTACTTTATCGAGCCATGAACCTTTTGATGTTCCTATGGAACCGGTCTTTAAAGGTTCTGACGTCATGGCAAAATACAAAAACGCAATTTATTATACAGACAAGACACTTGGATCATTCCTCGATTGGGCAAAAGGAACAGACTGGTGGAAAAATTCTCTGATTATAATGGTAGCTGATCATTGTGCCAGGATTTACAGTGATATGCCAAATTATAAACAAAATGTATTTAAAATACCTATGTTATGGGTTGGAGGAGCGCTATCCAGGAGTGGCTTAAGAATTGAAAAACTTGGAGGCCAGGTTGATATCCCAACAACATTGTTAGATCAGCTTGGGATAAGCAGTAATTTCCCGTTTAGTAAAGATTTATTATCAGATCAATCAAAATCATTTGCATTTTATACTTATAACGAAGGTTTCGGATTTATTACAGACAGCTCCGCAGTTGGCTTTGATCTGAAAAATAGAATGTCGGTCCTAAGTGAAGGTAAAGATCCTGACTCTGCTGAGAAAAAGGGGAAAGCCTATCTTCAGGTTTTATTCAATGATTATTTAAAAAGATGATTATTTATAGCTATTAATTTTTATTAATTGAAAGCAGGTCTGGTTCATAATGCAAAAAGACAGATACCCCATGTTGTTATAATGCTGGGTATTGTGAGCCTCTTCACAGATGCAGCATCGGAGATGATCTACCCTTTAGTTCCGGTTTATATCGCAGCCCTGGGCTCTGGCGCCATATTACTTGGTATAATTGAAGGAGTTGCTGAAACAACTGCTTCAATGTTAAAACTGATCAGCGGAATTATATCCGATAAGATAGGAAAGAGAAAGCTGCTTGTTCTTATCGGTTATTCAATATCATCTTTTATCAGACCCCTGACAGGTATTGTGAGCTCAGCCTGGGAAATAATAATAGTCAGAATGTTTGACCGTGTGGGGAAAGGTATCAGAACAGCTCCCAGGGATGCATTAATCGCTTCTTCGGTTGATGAAAGTATCAGAGGAAAATCCTATGGTTTTGAACGGGCTATGGATAATACCGGTGCTGTTGCAGGACCTGTGCTGGCAATAATAACACTTCTTGTGCTGTTTATTGGTTTTGGAATGAAAGATTCTCTGTTAGCTTTAAGATGGACATTCATTCTTGCAATAATACCGGGAGTTTTAGCAGTACTTACAATTATTTTATTTGTAAAAGAATCTATACCGAATAATGGGACTAGAAAACCTTTTACCTTTTCGCTAAAAAGCTTTGACAGGAACTTCAGGAACTATTTACTGATTATGATTCTGTTTACCCTTGGCAACTCTTCGGATGCTTTTCTTTTATTCCGGGTTGAGGAAGCTATCCATAAAAGCGGGGCTGTTGTGAATCTCGTAAATAGTATTGCACCGCTTAAGAGTATGGTATCAAATTTTGGAGATGAAGCTGCCCGGTCAAAGGTGATAAATATCCTGTTTCTGCCGCTTGTCTGGGCTTTCTACAATATAATTAAGGTTATTTTCTCGACTCCGCTAGGGAGTCTTTCTGATAAGATTGGCAGGAAAATAGTGATTAATATCGGCTGGGGAATTTATGCTTTTGTTTACATCTCTTTTGCTCTTCTCGTTTTTCTTTCTCCTAATCTTCAGATTATTGCCACGTTTTTCCTTTTTGCTGTTTATGCCTTGTTCTATGCATTTACAGAGGGTACGGAAAAGGCTTTCGTAGCGGATCTTGTAGGCGATGAGAAAAGGGGAACAGCATTTGGCCTGTTCAATTTTTCGATCGGACTAGGGGCACTTCCTGCGAGTATTATTTTTGGATTTCTTTACAGTTATTTTGATAAAGTAATTCCGGGTTATGGAGGAACTGTTGCCTTTGGATTTGGTGGTACAATTGCAGTTATCGCTATGATCCTTCTTGCTGTAATAATAAAAGAACCTTCCAGAGACTCTAATAAGGTATAAGGATCTCTCTATGCGACTCTGTGTTACTAAAAAGAACTTACACAGATGCCAAAGAGAATTCCCAGAGGACCTCAGAGTCAATACAGAAAGTTAACGGCTGTACTTCTTCTTTTCTTTTTTTCCGAATTTGCTGTCTCTTTTATAATCTCTGCTCTTGCTTTCTGATCTGCCCTGGTTTCTCTTTTCGGGTCTCCTGTCTGACCATTTAGCGGGTCTTTTTCCTGAATAATCACCTTGTCTTGGCTTATCGGTTTTTTCCTGAGCAATCTCCACGGCAACTCTTCTGTCCATAAATGTTGCATTACTTAATGCCCCGATTAGATCGTCAGCATAACTTGCTTCAACTTCAAAAAAGGAAAATGTTTTCAACAGATCGATCTTCCCGATGGGTACTTTCCTGCCCTTGGTATTAGTGTTCACAAGTTCAATAAGTTGTTCGGGGTAGAAGCCATCGGACTTACCAAGATTGATAAAAAGACGGGTATAATTACCCGGATATTGTTCGCGCGAATCCCTTCTGCCCGATCTCTCGTGGCCGCCTTCTCTTTCGGCAACCGGAGCTATAAGATCTTCGCCATGACGATAATCATCGAGAAAACGGTCAAATTCCAGTGATACAACTCTTTTGAGAAGTTCTTCCCTGTCCAGCCCGGCAAGTCTCTCCTTAATATCAGGCAGAAATTTTTCAATTTCCTGGTGGTCGGGAACAACGTTCTCGAGTTTATTTACCCAGTTGAATAACTGTTTACCGCATATCTCACTTCCAGTCGGAATAGGAATGGCTTTAAAAGGTTTTTTAACTCTTCTTTCGATCTGCTGAAGGATGTGTCTTTCTCTAAGGTGAACAAGAGAAATCGATATACCCGTTTTTCCAGCCCTTCCTGTCCGTCCGCTTCTATGCGTATAAACCTCAGTATCATCCGGCAGACTGTAATTAATTACATGGGTAAGGTCCTCGACATCCAAACCGCGGGCAGCAACATCTGTAGCTACCAGAAGCTGGAGGTTCCTTATCCTGAATTTCTGCATTACAGCATCACGCTGCATCTGCGACAAATCGCCATGAAGTGCATCTGCATTATAACCATCGTCAATAAGTTTAGATGCTACTTCCTGGGTTTCTTTCCGGGTACGACAAAAAACTATCCCATAAATGTCAGGTTCAAAATCTGCAATACGTTTGAGTACTTTGTACTTATCTTTTGCATGAATAAGGTAATAAGCATGGCTGACATTATCCGCGGAGGAATTTTTTGTGCCAATTGTTATTTCAACCGGACTGTTCATGTATTTCCTGGCAATTGATGCAATTTCAGATGACATCGTTGCAGAGAACAAAAGAGTTCTTCTTCCTTCAGGAACCTCTTCAAGTATTTCATTTATACTGTCAAGAAACCCCATATTCAGCATCTCGTCAGCTTCGTCGAGGATTACTGTTGTTACTGATGAAAGCTTCGCAGCACCTCTGCCTATAAGGTCAATAAGCCTTCCTGGAGTTGCAACAATAATATGAACGCCCTTTTTTAAGCTTCTTATCTGGTTGTCGATACTTGCTCCTCCGTAGACAGCAAGTATTTTAAGCTTACCGGTAAACCTGGCATAATCTGTCAAATCACCTGTGATCTGCATACACAATTCGCGCGTAGGGCATAGTATAAGTGCCTGAGTATTGTTTATTTCTGTATCAGTAGCCTGAACGAGTGGCAGCCCAAAGGCCGCTGTTTTGCCAGTCCCGGTTTGTGCCAGGCCAATAATATCTACCTCACCGCCCAGCATTAGTGGAATAACTTTTTCCTGCACGGGCATCGGGTTTTCAAATCCAAGCTCCTGAATAGCTTTCAGGATACCGGGAGTGAATCCCATCTCTTCAAAATTTATCATTATTATATTTTATGATGTGGTTCCGGGAGCGATGGATTTGTTATCCCGGCCGAAATGAACTCAAATGCAGACTGGGCAAAATGCCTAACAACGCTTCGTGGAAATCACCTTGTTAATTAGGGCGCAAAGATAAGTAAATTATTCTAATTGCAACAGAATTAAAAGTTTGGAGTGCCTAAAGTACCTGACTTCTAAATATTTTCCCTTCGGTCAATTACCCCTTCCCAACCTTCCCACAGGGGGAAAATGAAGGGAGGTATTTATGCACAGAAAGATTTTATTGATGTTTAATTCTGGTTCACTCCAAGCTCCGGGCACTCCATACTTTACTCTAAAAATAGAAGTTGAAACTCATTTAAAAAATATTAATAGAATTCTCAAACATTATACCATTAGTTAACAAGTAATTACATAAATTTGTAAATATGGAATCAGGACCGGTAAAAATATATTCGGCAGAGTATACTCCTCGTCTTAGGTATATAGCAGGTATTATCCTCGGAGATATTCTCGGTTTGCAGTGGGAAGTTATTACTGACAGGCGTAAGCTCGGTAAACACCCTGTTATTAATTATTCTCCTGATAATTTGCCCGGCTCATTTAAAATCAATCCCAATTCAATTTTATTTGAAAAGGGAATTTTTTCAAAACAGATTCTTATCAGTGAATGGAAATGTTTGCCTGTCTTTTTTCAGACGGCATCTGATTCCGATCTTCCTTTTGATATTTTTGCCGCATCATTTTTTCTTGTAAGCAGGTATGAGGAGTACCTTGAATTTAATCCCGATAAATATGGAAGGTTCCCATCTTCTTCCTCAGTTGCTTTTAAAAATGGTTTTCTGGGGAAACCAATAATTGATCTGTGGGCCAAAGAGCTTGCTAAAACTTTCCTCAAACGGTTCCCGACTCTTGTTTTCAGACGAAATGAATATAATGCTCTTTTAACGATTGATACAGATCAGCCGTTTGCATATCAGGGTAAGAACATTTTCAGATCTATAGGAGGTCTTTTCCACTACAAAAACAGCACTCCTGTAAATGTAAGTGAAAGATACCGGATTATCACAAAAGGCGAAAAAGATCCCTTCGATGTCTTTGATTACATGATCGAAAATATTGAAAAGAACAGTACTGACACAAAGTTCTTTTTCCCTGTTGGAGACAATTCAAAATTTGACAAAAACCCTTCATGGAAAAATGAGGAATACAGGAACCTTATTTTTAAAATTGCCGATAAATACCCGGTTGGTCTGCATCCGTCATTTATTGCAGGCGGCAAAGGATCTCTTGTTAAAACTGAGGCTGAAAGGCTTCATACTGTCCTTAGAAAAAGGGTCAGCTTAAGCCGGTTTCATTTTATCAGATTATATATGCCCGAGTCGTATAACAATGTTCTTAAGGCCGGGATTTCAGAAGACTATTCAATGGGTTATCCTGATGAACCAGGTTTCAGGGCAGGGATAGCCCGTCCCTATTTTTTTTATGATGTTTCTGATGATAAGCAGACTAACCTAAAGCTCGTTCCCTTCCAGGTAATGGACGGTACGCTTTACGATTATATGAAGCTTGACCCCGAAAAATCGAAAGAGGTCATCTTAAAACTGATAAATGAAACCAGAAAAGTTGGAGGTCTGTTTGTCAGTATCTGGCATAATACATCTTTGCTCGACAATGAGGAATGGAAGGGTTGGCGTGAAGTTTTTGAATTTATTATCAAAAACCAGAAACCATGATTGTATATCATAAGAATAACGAAATTGACAGGGAACAATGGGATAATTGTATTAAAAACACCCCGGGGGCAAAGCCATATGCATATTCGTGGTATCTTGATATAATGGCACCGGGTTGGCAGGCGCTTGTTGATGATGATTATGATTCTGTCTTTCCGGTTCCCGGATTCAGACGTTTTGGGATACAATATATAGCGACACCTGTTTTTCTTCAGCAGCTCGGTGCATTCTCTCCCGACAAACCCGTATCCCAGGCTATTATGGAGTTTCTCGATTACATGCCTGATTTCTTTAAGTTTATCGATTTGTGTATTGGACAAGAAATAGATAAAGCAGGATACAAGGTATCTGAAAAAATCAATTTTGAACTTGATCTTTCAAAACCATATGAAACAATATTCAATAATTTTTCGGATCACTGCAGGCGAAACATTGAAACATCTGCAAGAAAAAGTCCTGAACTGGTTTCCGATATAACCCCGGATGAGATCATAGATCTTTTTATCCAGAATAAAGGCAAAGATATAAATGGTATTAAAGCCAGTGATTTTCAGCGTCTTAGAAATCTTATGAATTTTTGTATTATAAATAAAAAAGGGAGAGTGATTGGAGTCAGAGAACCCAGGAAAAAACTGATTTTCGGGATTTTCGTTGTTGAGATTAAGGGAAACAAGACTATCCTGTTTGTAGTTAATACCCCCAGAAGCAGGGAAAGACGAATTGGCTATTTTGCTGTCAATGAATTAATAAAAAATTATTCGTCAACAAGAACTATTATTGATTTTGCAGGTTCATCAATACCTTCCGTTGCTTCTTTCATGGAGTCATTCGGTTGTATGAGGGTTCCCTTTTATCGTCTCTATCGCAACAGGCTTTTCTGGCCGGCCAGGATGTTTAAGTAAAAAGCCCTTACGTCTTTATGCCTTTCATTGTAAAAGCTCCATCTCCTCATCGTTAGCAATGTCTCTGAGCTCTCCGTTGTCACATTTAATTGTCCGTGCAGAGAATTTTTTAAGGAGGGTATAATTATGTGTAGCGACAACTACTGCTCTGCCGGTTTTACTGATATCTGTAAGCAATCTTAAAATACCTTCCGACGTTTCCGGATCAAGGTTACCGGTGGGTTCATCGGCCAGAATTATTTCAGGATCATTCAGCAGGGCCCTTCCAATAACTACTCGCTGTTGTTCCCCTCCCGACAACTGGTGAGGCAGCTTATAACCTTTCAATCCAAGACCCACTTTATCAAGAACTTCACCAATGCGCATATCTATTTCTATCTTGTTTTTCCACCCTGTTGCTTTCAGGACAAATTCAAGATTCTCATTAACCGACCTGTCGGTAAGCAGCTGAAAATCCTGAAAAACTATTCCTATTTTTCGGCGAAGGAAAGGAACTTCCTTTTTCTTAATTTTTGACAAGTCATACCCTGCAACAAGTCCAACACCCTCTTTTAGCGGTATCTGGGCGTTGAGAGTTTTTATCAGGCTCGATTTCCCGCTGCCAACTCTGCCAACCAGGTAAATAAACTCACCTTTCCTCACACACAGATTAACTTTGGATAGGACTAAATGATTCTGCTGCCATATACTACAGTTTGTCAGTTCAATAATTACATCCAGTGGAAGATTATCCTGCATTTTCAGGTGATTTAATGTGCAAAATAAAGAAAGAATTGATAATTAACATTTATATGTTGATAAAATCAGTAATAAAGGCCTGCTGGCGGCGTTTAATAGTTGTAATTTTACGATTAATTAAAAAAACCGGGTTAAGGATATATATGGCTCACAATTAATATGTTATATGCCATTTATATTATTTTAAACATAAACAGTGTTTTTTTGTGAAAGGCAAAAAAAAATAAGTTATGAACAGAAACAAACTCATTTTAATATTCAGTCTTCTATTAATATTCGTACTTCCTGTCTCATCCCAGCTTCCGTTTACTGTCAAAGAGATTGGATCTGAATTCTACAGGGGGATGGAATTGTTCAATAAAGAGAAATACCCGGCTGCTATAAGACTTTTTGATTTATTCGTCAGAAATGGGGATAAATCAAATCTCATCCTTGTGGCAGATGCTGAATATTACAGTTCAATTGCAGCGTTAAAACTTTTCAATCCCGATGCTGAATACAGGATGATGATGTTTATATATTCACATCCTGAAAGTCCACGGATAAATGATGCCAGACTAGAATTAGGCAATTATTTCTATCAGAACAAAAATTACAGGAAAGCAGCGGTCTATTATGAAACCGTGAACAGACAGGAATTGAAATCTGATAAGCTGGCCGAATATTTTTTCAGATTCGGATATTCGCTTTACATCAAGGGCGATCAAAGCAGAGCACTTCTGATGTTTTCTGAAATTAAAGATATTGACACAGAATATACGCCCCCGGCTGTTTACTATTTTTCTCAGATAGCTTATGAACAGAAAATGTATCAGACCGCACTGGAGGGATTTATGCGTCTTAAAGAGGATGAAACTTTCGGAGGGGTGGTGCCATTTTATATTGTTCAGATTCTCTACCTCCAGAAAGATTATGATGGCATCCTGTCTATGGCTCCTGATCTTCTAAAGTCAGCCGGAAAAACAAGGGCTATTGAACTTTACAGATTTATTGGTGATGCTTATTACAGTAAGGAAAATTATAAAGAGGCATTGCCATATCTTGAGAAATATTCCACAGGAGCAAAGGCAAGTGGACGAGAGGATAAATATGAGCTTGGTTATTGTTATTATAAGACCGGAGATCTTGATAAAGCAATTAATATTTTTATTGAAATAGGGGCAAAGGGTGATCTTCTCAGTCAGAATATCTGGAATATTCTCGGTGATTGCTATATGCAGAAAGGTGACAAATCTCGTGCCCGATTAGCTTTCGGTGAGGCATCAGTACTTAATTTTGACAAGAAGATCAAGGAAGAATCGCTTTACAACTATGCTAAACTGACTTACGAAACAGCATATGCTCCTTTCGGAGAAGCCATTGCCGCCTTTCAGGAATATATCGACCTTTATCCGGGGTCAAAAAGGATACAAGAGGTTTATGACTATCTTGTTGGTACCTTGATGCAGATTAAAAACTACAATGCTGCTCTTACGGCACTTGATAAAATCGGTAATAAAGATAGCAGGCTTGAAGAGGCATATCAGAAAGTTGCATTTTTCAGAGGATTGGAGCTCTTCAATAACCTGGAAATTGAAGCCTCAATTAATATGTTTGATAAATCACTCAAATATGAAAAATATAACAGGCAGATCAGGGCAAGATCTGTCTACTGGAGGGCCGAAGCAAATTACAGGCTTGGTCATTATGATTTGGCAAAAGATGATTATGAGTTATTTATGGGATTACCGGGTTCGACCCTCTTAAGTGAATACAACCTTGTAAGGTATAATCTTGGATACACCTTTTTCAATCTGAAAGACTATCCAAATGCATTAACCAATTTTAAAACTTTCGAATCGGGCGTCACAAACGTGAAACCAGAAGTGCTTGCTGACACCAGGAACAGAATTGCTGATTGTTATTACGTTGCCACAAGCTATACTTCTGCAATAAGCTATTACGACAAAGTTATCGAATATGGGAATCTGGACGCCGATTATGCTATGTTCCAGAAAGGATTTTCACTTGGACTTATTAATAATACGAAAGGCAAAGTTGAAGTACTCACAGCCCTGACTCAAAAATTTCCTTCTTCAACATTTGTTCCTGACGCCATCTTCGAAAGGGGCAGGGCTTATCTGGTCCTTGAAGATTTCAAAAATGGAGAGGCAGATTTCAATTCAATTATCTCAAATTACTCCGGCAGCTCATTTGTGCCACGTTCTATTGTTCAGCTGGGACTTCTCTATTATAACATTGGTGAAAATGAAAAGGCTATTTCAGAGTATAAAAAGGTGATTGAGAACTACAAATCAACCCCTGAAGCAAGAGATGCCATGACCGGACTTAGAAATACATATGTAGACTTAAATGAAGTCGATACTTATTTCGCTTACGTTAAGACACTTGACGGTTACGGCGATATTAACCTTGCTCAGAAAGATTCTCTTCTGTACATGTCAGGCGAAAATCTGTTTATGACAGGTAAATATGATAAGGCTACCGATGTGCTAAAAAGCTACATAAGTGAATTTCCCGATGGCAGTTTCAGACAAAATGCACAGTATTACCTGGCTGAATGCCTGAAATCGGCTGGTAATACTGAAGAAGCGCTTAAACTGTACATTGAAGTTTCAGGCGAGCCAAATAATCAGTTCCTGGAACAATCGTTAATTGCTGCTTCATCAATGTTATTCGATAAAGAAGATTATTCAGGATCACTCGATTATTTTGAGAAACTTGAGAAAGTTTCATCGAGTGAAGCTAATACCCTTATAGCTCTTAAGGGACAGCTCAAGTCAGCTTATCAGGCAGGTGATGCTCAGAAGACCATCATAGCTGCCGGGAAAATAAACAATTCAGCAAATATTCCCGAGGAGCTGGTCCGTGAGGCTACATTTATGAGCGCAAAAGCGAATTATAGTCTTAATAATTTTGATGACGCCCTCAGAGATTTCAGAAAGGTGGCAACAGAAGTCACTAGCATTGAAGGAGCAGAATCAAAATACAGGGTTGCCGAACTTCTGAATAAGAAAGATAAACCTGCCGAAGCTGAAAAGGTTATAACTGAGTTCATTGATCAGAAATCACCTCATCAGTTCTGGATGGCAAGAGTATTTCTTCTTCTTGCAGATATAAGCATTAAAAAAGGTGATACCCTGCAGGCCCGTGCCACTCTCCAGAGCCTGAAGGATTATTACAAAGTTGATAACGATGGAATACTTGATGAGGTAAAAGCTAAATTAAATTCCCTTGATGAAAACAAACCGGACACTGATAAAAATGATAAAGTGCAAAACGGTTTACAGCAATGATAAAAAACTGATTAAGAAATTAATTTGACATGATAAAAAGAAACCTTATTATACCAGTCCTCATAATTTTCTCTTTATTGCCGGTAAATGCCCAGGTTAAGAAACAGGAGGCCGGACTAAAGAGAGAGGTTACTTTGTATAATCCATACAAACCATCACTTCCGGAATCCAAAAAGAGAAGTTTTTTGCCCGATATGAATGATACCTCGAAAGTCAGACCTGACTTCCATTATGATGTAAAGACTTCCCCTTTTCTTCCTGAATATACTATCAGCCCGATTAAGGCAGCGGCCTTACTACCTGATCCATTGCCAAAGCTTTACAAAAGTTATATTAATTTCGGCATCGGGAATTATCTTACACCACTGGCGGAAATCAGTATAACAAACGAGCGATCCAAGAAAGGTTCACTTGGTTTCTATGCAAGGCATTTCTCGACTAACGGAAATGTTGAACTTGATAATGGCAAAAAAGCTTTTGCAGGGTATATGGATAATGATGCTTCTCTTTTTGGCCGGAAATTTTTTAGAAAAAATACTCTTGAAGGCTCATTGGACTATAGTGAGAAAACCAGACATGCTTACGGTTATGATCCTGTATTTTCAGACTATTATCCTTCCAATAAAGAGATAAGACTGCCCTATACCAATCTGGGTGCAAAAGCTTCATTATCTTCATTAACTTTGGATTCCACCGACTTTTCTTATGATTTTCGTGGTTCCTTTAACTACTTTACATCTGAAAAAAATATGTATCAGCGTAAGGTTGCTGTATCCGGGATGATGGCTAAATCATATAATGAATTCTATATTGGTTCCGGTGTAAACTATGACTCATACCACTTTTCTGACTTTCTTCAAACCCCCTCAGAATATGTTGCTTCAATCAGCCCATTTCTTAAGAAGAGTTCTGAAGAGTGGAGCTTTAAACTTGGAATTCAGGCATTGCTTGAGAAGGATATGGCTGCTTTTACGGTGCTACATGTATATCCTGATATTAATTTCAACTTCAAAGTTGTTCCCACTTACATAAACTTTTTTGCAGGATTATCAGGGAAACTGGAGAAAAATGAACCAATGAAAGTCATTTCTGAAAACCCGTTTTTGATCCAGAATGGAAGCCTTTATAAACTTCCAAGTACGAGTCACGATCTGGTTATTACTACCGGTTTGAGAGGAAATACCGGGTTAGGAGGAAACTATAAAGTGTCGGCATCATATTCTCTGATCAGTAATATGCTTTTTTATTCCAACATCGTCATTCCTGATTATCTTTATCCGAAAAGAGGTAACTATTTTTCGGCCCTTACTGACGATGTAGAACTTTTGAATGTTCATGCGGAAATGAACGGACCAATAAATGATAACCTCTCCTTCAACGGAGAAGCAAACCTGTATGATTATACTATGTCAAAATTTCAATATGCATGGGATAAGCCTGACTGGGATGGAAAGTTAGGATTAAAGTATAACCTGAGAGATAAAATAATTGCCGGGATGGAAATAAGTGTTCAGGGTAAGCGACGTGAAATAGTCAATGGAGATTATGTGGTTCCAGCTCCAAATCTATCTATTCCTGCTATCGAAGATCCCAGGGTTATTATGGTGATGCCTGATCATTTCAATCTAAATCTAAGTGCTGAATATCGTTATTCCAAAATACTCTCATTCTGGACAAAACTTAATAATATCTCTTATAGGCGCTATTATGAATGGGCATATTATCCGACACAGGGATTCCTGTTCATGGTTGGTTTTACGTATAGTCTTTAATAACGGTTTGCGGTGTGCGGTTTGAGGGGGGAAAAGAGATTTTTAGCTCCCTTTTGGGGCGGACTTTCGGACAATCAGACAATGAGATAATCAGACAACATTTAAGTGTTAATTTCTTAATGAAAAATGTGCATTATTTTTAACATTTTTTTAAGGAAAAACAATTTAAAATCCGTATATTTGTACCAATAATTAATAATCTTAATATCAATAATTTATAATAGAAAAAGCGAGGTTGATTCTGATGACTGGAAACAGTAAAAAAGATATCCGGATTTCATTACCAAAAAATCAAGTTTGATGTTATTAAAATGGAGTCAAATACGAAATGGCTTCTCATTTATTTTTTGGTATGATTATTTATAATTGATTTTAGAAAAGATTGATTTAATAATAATAGTAATAATGAGCGAGAAAGAAAAGAAATTGCAGGACAGTAAGGATTATTCAGCAGATAACATTCAGGTGCTGGAAGGTCTTGAGGCTGTAAGGAAAAGACCTGCGATGTATATCGGCGATATAGGTATAAAAGGATTACATCATCTTGTATATGAAGTAATTGATAATTCCATAGATGAGGCAATTACAGGCTATTGTACTAAAATAGAAGTTGTCATTCACGAAGATGGCTCCGTAACTGTTACAGATGACGGAAGAGGCATTCCTACCGGGATAATGGAAAAGGAACAAAAATCTGCACTTGAGGTTGTTATGACTGTCCTTCATGCCGGAGGAAAGTTTGATAAAGATTCTTACAAAGTGTCAGGTGGTCTTCATGGTGTTGGGGTATCATGCGTGAATGCACTTTCAGCTCAGCTTACTGCGGTTGTAATGAGGGAAGGCAAGATTTTCAGGCAGCAATATGAAAAGGGGAAACCTGTTACTGAAGTAGAAGTTATTGGAAAATCTGATAAATCAGGAACTTCTGTGACTTTTAAACCGGATGGAACCATTTTCCAGACGACCGAATTCAACTTTGAGATTCTCTCAGCACGGCTCCGGGAACTTGCTTTCCTTAACAAAGGAATATTACTCACTATCAAAGATGAGAGAGAGCTCATTGACGATGGTAATGGAGGAACTGCACGTTATGAAGAGTTCCGCTCTGAACTGGGTCTTAAGGAATTTGTTGAATATCTTGATTCAAACAGAGAAAGACTTATTGAAAAAATTATTCATATAACATTTGATAAGACTGAGATTCCTGTTGAGATAGCCCTTCAATATAATAATTCATTCTCCGAGAATGTCCATTCCTATGTAAATAATATTAATACTATTGAAGGGGGTACACATCTTGCTGGATTCAGAAGAGGTTTAACCAGAACCCTTAAAAAGTATGCTGAAGATTCGGGTGCTACCTCGAAACTGAAATTCGATATCAACGGTGATGATTTTCGTGAAGGACTTACTGCTATAATCTCTGTTAAGGTTGCCGAACCTCAGTTTGAAGGTCAGACAAAAACTAAGCTGGGAAACTCTGAGGTAATGGGTGCGGTCGATCAGGCAGTAAGTACGATGCTTACAAACTATCTTGAAGAGAATCCAAAAGATGCCAGAATCATAGTTCAGAAGGTAATCCTTGCTGCAACTGCCCGTCATGCTGCACGTAAAGCAAGAGAGCTTGTTCAGCGCAAGAATGTCCTGTCAGGTTCCGGACTTCCGGGCAAACTAGCCGATTGTGCCGACAGGGATCCGGCGAATTGCGAGATATACCTCGTGGAAGGTGATTCTGCAGGTGGAACGGCAAAACAGGGACGTGATCGCGGTTTCCAGGCAATTCTGCCATTGAGAGGAAAGATATTGAATGTTGAAAAGGCAATGCAACACAGAATCTATGAAAGCGAAGAGATAAAAAATATCTTTACTGCACTTGGTGTCAATATTGGAACTGAAGATGATAGCAAGGCCCTTAACATCGCGGGCCTGCGTTATCATAAAATCATTATCATGACTGATGCGGATGTGGATGGTTCTCATATTACAACACTAATCATGACCTTCTTTTTCAGGTATATGCAAGACCTGATCAAAGGTGGAAATATCTACATTGCTACACCACCTTTATATCTTATTAAAAAAGGGAAAACGGAACGTTACTGCTGGACTGAAGAGGAGCGTGAGATGGCAGTTCAGGAGATGGGACAGGGGAAAGAATCGTCAGTAGGTGTACAGAGATACAAAGGTCTTGGTGAGATGAACGCCGAACAGCTCTGGTCAACAACCATGAACCCTGAGACAAGGACCCTGAGACAGGTTACAATAGAAAGCGCTGCAGAGGCAGATCATATATTCTCAATGCTCATGGGCGATGAGGTTCCACCACGCAGAGAGTTTATAGAAACACATGCAAAGTATGCCAAGATCGATGTCTAATACCAGAGAAGTGCAAAAAATAATAACTGTTTTTCTGCTTGTCCTGGTTTCTCATTTATTGAAAGCACAGGAGCCGGCAAAAATCATATCTTCTGTTTTCGATGAGGCTTTAACAGACAGAACCGCATATAACAACCTTGAATATCTGTGTAAGCATACAAAAGGAAGAATAGCAGGTTCCCCTGCTGCTGAAAAAGCCATTGAATATGCCAGGCAGGCTCTTATAAATGCAGGCGCCGATACTGTTTGGCTCCAGAAAGTTCCTGTACCGCATTGGGTGAGGGGTAATGAGAAATGCAGCGTAAAATCATCGATACATGGAAAGAAGGATCTGTCAATAACAGCGCTTGGCCTTTCTGTAGGTACAACAGAAGAAGGAATAACTGCCAAGATTATTGAGGTTCATGATTTTGAAGAGCTTAAGACATTAGGTCTCAAAAGTATTCAAGGTAAGATTGTTTTTTTTAACCGGCCTTTCGATAATAAATTAATTAATTCTTTTTCTGCATATGGAGGCGCTGTGAATCAGCGAACTATGGGACCTTCAGAAGCCTCTAAATATGGTGCAATAGCCGTAATTGTGAGGTCAATGACGCAATCTCTGGATAAATTTCCCCATACCGGAGTTACCCGTTATGCAGATGGCGTTAATAAGATTCCAGCCGTAGCAGTTTCTACCTTAGATGCTGAACTATTAAGTCAATGGTTGAAAACTGACTCTTCACTTACCATTCACCTGCTTTCAACATGCAAGAACTATCCCGACGCATGGTCCTATAACGTTATAGGTGAAGTTTATGGTTCTCTTAAGCCTCACGAATATATTACGGTGGGAGGTCATCTGGATGCCTGGGATATAGCTGAGGGAGCCGTCGATGATGGCGGCGGATGTGTTCAGGCTATTGAAACAATCCGTATTTATAAAAAGCTTGGTATAAAACCTAAGCGGACAGTGAGAGCAGTTTTATTTATGAATGAAGAGATGACCGCCACAGGAGGAAAAACCTATGCCGAAGAAGCAAAAAATAAAGGTGAAGTTCATTATGCTGCTCTGGAATCTGATCGTGGCGTTATGAGCCCAAGAGGATTTAGTTTCGATGCAGATAGTACGAAACTTGAAAAACTCAGATCTTTGACATCCTGGTTCGAACCATATAATATCAGGGATTTCGACAAGGGAGGAGGTGGTTCAGATATAGCACCGCTTAAAGCTTTGGGTGCATTACAGATTGGCTATATACCTGATTCTCAGAGATATTTTTGGTACCACCATTCTGCAAATGACACTTTCGAACAGGTAAATATCCGTGAGCTACAAATGGGTAGCGCTGCAATAGCTTCTCTGATCTATTTATTAGATTTATTCGATCTATAACTTTGTGGTCCTCTGTATTTCCTCAGTGTTTCTCTATTTTACTCTGTGTTTCAATGCCTCTTACCCCTTGCCCCCTTTCTCCCAGGAGCTACCCTTTATACACATTTTTTCTATTAAGCTTGAAAGAATATATAATAAAGATAATAATAACATATTCTGGTTTTTCGGGAGGTCTTCTCCCCGAGAATAATT
>PLLX01000257.1 GCA_003141415.1 Bacteroidales bacterium | reverse complement strand
GTTACTTCAAAAAAAATAAAAGAACCTTTCGGGGTGATAAATGCCGATGATTACTATGGCGTCGAGTCATTTAAAATCCTACATGATTTTCTGGTTAATGATAAAGATCCTGATTGCTATTGTATTGTGGGTTATAAGATGGGAAATACTTTGTCTGATCATGGACACGTAAACCGGGGAGTCTGCGGGGTAGGATCAGATGGTCTTCTGAAAAACATTGTAGAGACACGTCAGATTGAGAAAACACCTGATGGAGCAAAAGCACCTTTACCCGATGGGAAATTCCAAAAGTTTACAGGAAATGAAGTTGTATCAATGAACCTGTGGGGTTTTAAACCCTCATGCTTCAATTTCCTTGGCGATGAGTTCAGAAACTTCATTAACCGGAGCGGGATGGACCTGAAAGCTGAGCTGGATATTCCAACTTCTATTGATAAATTTGTAAAGAATGGGGAAATAACAATAAAGATCCTTATGAGCAATGAAAGATGGTTCGGCGTCACCTACCGGGAAGATAAACCTTTTGTTGTGGAGAGTATCAATAGTATGATAAGCCGCAATGTTTATCCGGCCAAAATCTATTAAGTAAAAAAGTTGGAAAAGCCGGTAAAGATTTAGCTTAATACAGGTTTTTTAGGTGTCAAAAGAACTTTGCCTTTTGCATCCTGTCTTGCCCAGTAGCGGCTTCTTGCTTCTTCCGGATCAGCACCGACAGCTATATATAATTTCGTTCTGGGATTTATTACTACTTCCTGCATTCTTGTTATATCCGGCGTTTTAAAAACGGTCTGTTTTTTTTCTTGCATGTTATTATCCTATTCAAATAATTAATTAATATTAATTCATAGTACGTGAATCTGCTTTACAAATAATTATACTTGTATTGTAAGAAACACTTTAATATGCTTCCGTTCATCATAATCTATATAAATGTAATTGAAGTGTTAAGAGATGTTCCTCTGTTCGCCTGAAATTGTNNACAAATAATATGGACTAGAACTTTATTATGTAGACAAATGAGGGACTATAATGTTTGCATAATGCGTCAAAGATAGTTAAAATTCCCGGTTTTTCAGCTATTTAAGAATATTTAACAAATCAACAACCTTTCTATATGATCCGGTTTTGTGGTTGTCAATAAAGACGAAATCCATTAAAAGCAATAGTCGCAAAGGTTTTATTTTACCTCCAATTTCCGCAAAGCGGGACTAATACTGCGTTTACAAGTGCAATTATCTGGAAAGCACTTAATTAATTCAACTTTAGGGGGAAGTCCCGCTTCGGCGGGACACGGGGGCTTCCTTAATTGCGTCCATTGCGGTTAAATAATCTTTCTGGAAAATCCAGGATAGGATCGTTCACCATATAAAATTGCATTTATAAACACTGAAATTATCCTTATTGTCGGTTACTTTCAGAGAAAGATTGTGTTTTGATCCTTTTGTGATCCGTGTTTCATCAAATTTGTAAATCAGCATATCGTTTTTCTGATCATATTCAAACAGGGCCCACTTTCCGTCTATTGATGGCTCATATGACTTTATTCCGGAAAGTTCATCAGTGATTTTAATTCTTATTTCCTTTTTCCCTGTTAGATTTGCCCCCGAAACAAATCCGTTAGCTGAAATAATTGGTGCAATGGTATCAATCCCAACATAGAACCTGCCAAAAGAAAGAAGGTCCGCTGAAAGATTTCCTTCGGCCCAGGTGCTGTTAATCCCACTTCTTTTCTGATCATCGCCCAATTGAACTAAAAGCATTTTTGACTCTTTTCCGGCAGGAATATAAGCAGGTTTTATAGATAAAGAGTAAGCTTTCTGGACAGGTGTGAATTTGTCATCGACATAATGCAGATCAGAAAACATTTCATTTGTTCCTTTTTCTTTTTTGTATGAAAAGTAAAGCGTGTCATAAAGTGCTCCTTCAGGAATATTGATCGAAATATTTTCTGATGAAAACTTATTGACTTTGTTATAAGGCATTATTTTGATATTTTTATCAATGAGCCCGGCAACCGGCTGCGACTTTTTTAATTTTCCTTTTATTTGAAATGTTAAAACTGATTTGTTATTGTTAGCATCAGAAACAATAATTTCAGCAAGGTGTAACTTGTCATCATTGAAGTTGCATAAACCCCTGTTGATGACATTTTTATAGGCACTTAATTTATCGTCAGGTAAAACAAATACCCTTTCAATATAGGTGTTCTCCCTCATATATGTCTCATAATCAATATGACTGTTAACATATCTTGATTCATCGAATGAAAAGCTGTCCATGATATATTTAAAAACTGAAGTACTGTCAATTAACAATTCAATTGAATATACAGCACATTTATTTGGGCTGTCGTTAAGCATGTCGTAGGCTTTTATTCCGAATCCTGCCAGCCCGTTAATCGATATTTCGTTTTCCTGAGGGACAGTATAAACACCATGACCTCCGGTAACATTTATCTTTTTAATTGAATTCTGGTTATTTATCAATGTAAGGCGATTTATAGGGTATATTACAAGCTTTTCAATAACAGGTTTAATGTTATCAACCATGCCAAAATCAAAAAGAAGGGGATTGATGGGTTTTTCGCCATCTGACTTTCTTATCTCAAAGTGAAGATGCGGGCCACCTGAACTTCCTGAATTCCCTGAATATGCAATAAGTTCACCCTGTTTGACAGGAAATTGATCTTTGGCAGGAAATAATGTAATCTGAAAGCTTTTCTTCTCATATTGCTGAGCTTTGACATAATTCTCAATATCAGGAACAAATCTTTCAAGGTGCCCATAAACTGTTGAATAACCTGAAGGATGCCTTATATATAGTGCATTACCAAATCCCCCTGGAGTAATACTTATTCTATAAATATATCCATTTGCTGATGCTACGACCTCTTTCCCGGTAACACCCTGCGTTTTAATATCTATACCGGAATGAAAATGGTCTATTCTTAAGTCCCCGAAGTTTGCAGATAATAATTGAGGTATCTTTACCGGCGGGATGAATATTGATTTATCTTTTGGAACGTCATTTAATGTACTGAGGAACAATATACTAAAAATAAAAAATCGGATTAGGAGCATCATGTTCAATTTTTATAAATACAGAGGTGCAAAGCTATAATTCTGGTTCATTAAGGCAAACTATTTCACTCAAATTTTTGAAAATTCCATTAACAATGTTAATTTTGTACTAAAGATAATATTATGTCCGGTCAGGGTTATGAAGAATTAATTATATTAAACAGAAAACTGGATGAATTGTTGGATCGATATAATATTTTGAAGCTTGAAGTGACGGATCTTAAAAGTGGCAACGAAGTTTTGAAGGGACTGCTTGGGGACCGGGAAGAAAAAATGAAAGAATTGGAAATTAAATACGAACGGATTAAATTATCAGGAGCATTGTTGGGTGAAGGTGAAAACGCTTTAGAGGCGAAGAAAAAAATAACCGAATTGGTGTGGGAAATTGACAGGTGTGTTGCTCTTTTAAACAGATAAAATATAACAATGGATGATAAGTTCTCGATAAGGGTTAATGTGGCGGACAGATATTATCCATTGAAGGTGGAACGGGAGAATGAGGAGAAGATCAGGAAAGCGGCCAGGATGATAAATGAAAAGGTGCTGCAATACAA
>PLLX01000015.1 GCA_003141415.1 Bacteroidales bacterium | reverse complement strand
TTATAATGCATTACGGATTTGTCTGGGCTGCCTAAGGCCATTAATTAAACCGTCTGAGTTAGGTTTAGGGATTTTTTTAATCAAGTAATAATGTTTTTTTTTTAGTTTTCCAATAGAAAGCAACAAGACTATCAAATCCCAACCTCAAACTAGTGCGTTCATGAATTATGGTCTGTTCCAATTGAACGTATGAAAGATCCGACGACAGCCGCGAATCGCTCGGGCTGGTCATAGTGGAGTCCGTGGCCGACTTTCGGGATATAGTCAACCTGAAATCTCGGATTAAGACGTTGCAGCTCTTCCGCAACAACAGTCGAAACCACACTTTTATCACCAAATACGAGAAGGCTTGGAACATCAATCGAACTCACCAATTGCTTATAATCAGGGTTTGGAGGCGTGAGAACGTCGAAAGCCGCCATACTGGTTTGAAATCGTGCCCGGGCGATTAGCTCGATGGTATCCGATGACCGATTTGGGTGTCGACTCTGCAAATCTGCCACCAAATCCTCTAATGATTTACCGAGAATTCGTCGATGCTGATCGTCTACATCACTATCGCGAATTTCTCGCTGAACTTTTGTGCTCAAGAACGCTGGATCAGCTAATATCAGGCCACGGAGTAGCTTTGGGCTACGACTTGCCAATACGGCTGCAGTCATACCTCCCATAGAATGTCCGAGCAGAACCAGAGGAGGAAGTCTTAGGGAATTTATAAGACCTATTACATCGTTTGCATGGTCTTCGTATCGATATCCATAGTCAGGTACACTTGATTCTCCATGACCACGGGCATCTGGCATAATTATGTCATATTCTTTCTCTAGAAGATATGCCAAGTTTGTCCAGCACGCTCCATTAGCAGTTAATCCGTGTAGTAAAACTAGAGTGGGTTTGCCTCCTCCAGTTCTCGTATAGTGTATGTTAATTCCGTTTGTTTCGCAGACTGCTATATTCCAGTCGGTCATTTATTATTTCCTCCGAGCGTAAAATTCCTTGTAAAGTTAATTAATTATGATGTGCCCTAAAATTCGGACGATATTTTGGGATGTCCTTATCCTCAGGATTCCTTAAACCTAATTGTCCGGCGGTTTAATTTGCCGACTACGAATCTGTTAGGGCTGCGGAAGGCAACCGAGGAGTCCCGCCTTGCGGGACGACGAGCTCATCGAATCCATTGCGCAGCAATGGTGAGATAATTAACTCTACCATCCGTGTTATATGCTCTGCTATTTTTTAGTCAGGGTTAGGGTATTTTGTTTAAGTAATTTTTTGGAAGCGTTGTTAATATCTTGAAAAGAAATTGTTTCCCATCTCTTTGAATCTATCACGAAATTTTCTTTAAAAATCTCCTTTGATAAATCGCTGATTACTCGGTATTCTCCATAGGGATGTGTTAAGTGTGAATCATTTTTAGAATCTTTAATAAAAAAATTAATTAAAGTATAAACAGTTTTCTCAGCTACAGACAATTCAGCAAGTTTTGCTCTATATTCAGCTATCCATCTTGAATATCCGGAATAGATTTTACTGTCTATTAAATGCTGTGCTTCATGTGTCAAATAGCTTACTCTAAATTTCTCGCTGGTTATATCGTAACCTTTTGTAATGCAATACAATGAATCAGCCGATGTCCAACCTCCTGGATAGTAATGATCAAAAGTGGCATACCCTTCCCATCCGAGTGTAATAGGAGTATCAATAAAAATGACAGGAACATTTACTATTGTATCAGCCATGTTTATAGAGTAAGTTTCTTTTGATTGCTTGGTCCAAATAATCAAATCCAATATGTTGCCAGTTCTATCAACTCGCGAGTAGTAATGATTTTTCATGAGAATATTTGCCAAATCAAGGTTAAAATCATTTGAACTAGTTATTCCCACCTTTGCATCAAGGTAGTTTTTAATAATACTCATTAAGAGAGGTCTATTAATATTTTCTGATTTCCTTATAGATTTGTTTTTCATCAAGACATCAGTCCAATAATTATGGAAAATAATTAAAATATTTATTATTAAAGAGTCCTGTGTTTTGTAATCGAATTTTTCTGTTTTGGTCACAAATCGTGAGAAGTACCTTTTTTTGATTTCTTTTTGATCGGAATTTAAACTATCCTCTGGAATAACTTTAAGAGATTCAATAATTTTTTTTACGTCTTCTTGTATGGCAAAGGAATAAAGCTTATCAAAAGAAAATTTCTCTCCAGGATACTTGGATGTGCATGTTACAGAAACAATTACTATTCCAATCAGGAGTACGGCTAATTTGATTTTTAGTCTCATTGTCAATTAGTTAAAGATATCTCGCATTGTGTATAACGTCCCGGCGGTTTAATAAATTGTCGCAGCGTCCGGGTTGCAAAAGGCAACCGATCCCGCCTAAGCGGGAGAGCTCGGCACAGCCAACCGTGGAGACCGCACTAGCGGGCGACGAGCTCATCGAACCCTGCGAAGCGGTGAGATAATTAATTAAACCGTCCGAGTTATAAGTCGTTTTTTAATCCAAGTTGGCAAGCAATTTCAACTCACGTTGAAGTTGTCTATATCGGTTCATGTCCTGGCAAAAAAGGCAGGATTTGTCGCGTCATAACAAAGCTAAATTGCGATATTATAAATACAATTTAAGAATTAAAATGCTTTGTTATGTTGGGATAAATTAAGTTAAACGTTGAGTTAGTCATCATCATTTCCTTTTTGGTCTAGCGGTAGCTTAGTCATCTAATCAACTGTGCTCCGCAATGCACAAACGATCAGTACGAGATATAAATGTCTTATAAAACGTCCGTTTCGTGAACTTACCCACTATTTCTAACAGGGGTCGGCTGACAATTGGTGAATATAGCACATTAAGAATAGATTAAAATTTTAATGGTCAGAATTCTCTTTTTTAGGGAACGACTTTTTAAAGAACAAAACATTATATGCAAAGGTGTCAGAAAATATAGCACCACTTATAAATGTCCATCCTATGGATGACATATAATTTAGAATTTCTACCCTTGTTTTAAATCTTGAGGGAACATTTTTCAATTGGTTAACAAATGTTGAATCCATATTTGCATCATATTCTTATTTAATAGCATAATTATTTTAAAGAATTAGGATATAAATCAACTATGCAAAATTTATCAGAATAACTTGTTAATAGCTGAGTATTTGATTCACTTTGACCGAAACTCGAAGCTATCGTAAATATCAATACGAACAGTAGAAATAGTTTTTTCATTTGACAAAAATATATCTTAAAACTTGAAAAAAATTGTTGATTTTGTATTAGTTTGGACAGTAACTGATAAAATTGTATGCTTACGTCAAATATAAGAAAAATTCATTGCCCTACAGTAAGATTGTCATGACGAAATAGTACAGATGGCTAGCAAAAAGCAAAGCGGGAGAGCTCGGCGAAGCCAACCGAGTAGACCGCACTAGCGGGCGATAAGCTCATCCAAAGTAGTTTTTATTGCCTTTTCAGATCATTTACTGGATTGTTTGTAATAGTCAAGTATATTCATTGCAAATCGGGCAGCAACAGTCCCGGGTCCTCCAGACATTTCGATACCAACTTCAATTGCTTCAAGAATCTCATCTTCAGTTGCTCCATCGTCCAGAGCTTTTTTAATATGCCATTCCATGCATGATTCACAATTTTGGACAATTGATATTCCAATTGCAATCATTTCTTTCTGCAATTTACTCAATCTACCATTTTTATATGTGTTTTGTTCCATATCCATAAATGATTGGTAGACTTTCGATTTCTTTGAAAAGTAAGAATGTGCCGTTTTTCTAGTGCGTATTATTCCTTCAATTTTTTCTTTGTCAGCATTTTTCATGTTAAACAGTTTTTTTTGAGTTTTTAGTACAAGAGATATTTGGTGTTAAAGAAATGATATTCGAATTCAGAATTTAATCATGAAAACTATCTAAATGGCAGGAATTCATGGCTTAAAACGGCCCGGCGGCATGGGGAGTTGCCGTCTGTGTCGGGGTTGGCATGCGTTTTTGCCCAGTCCCGGTAAGTGGGCAGGATTTCCGTGTCAGGTAATAACCCGTACCGTCCGTGTTATGTGGTCGTAGCAATTTAAAATCGTCGTGGTAGAGATGTTTTTAAGTTTTGGCTTTCAATGTGTCATGCTAAAGAGATGTATCTACTTTTTGATTGCATTAATCAAAACAAATGGAATACTAAGTTTTATACCATCTAGAATTTTTGCTTGCTCGTTAAGTCGCATTTCAATTGTATCAAATATTTGTTCCAATCTCTTCTTAGGCAGAATTTTAATCCAGGAATCCATAAAAGCTAACCGAATGAAATAGTGGTTTAGCATTGCAGTGCCAGTTGAAAACTTATAATTAAACTGATCGTGTTCTAAATCCTTAATTATGAACCCATGTTTTTGAACCATTGAAATCATTTCATCAAGAGGATGTCGTTTTTCGTAAATATGCTGTTTCATTAATTCAATCTCCGTATTCATAGCTAAATCAGACAATACTTTTTCCAATTGTCCATAAAACTCAAACATAGATTTATCCAAGTTCATCGTTTGAAGAAATTGTCCACCTGATTTTATTATTCTGGAACACTCTAAGATTACTTGATTAATATCATTTACATTATTAATACCGTTATTGCTTACAATCAAATCCATTGAATTGTCCTTAAGTGGAATAGATTCAGCAACTCCCTCAAAGATTTTAATATTTGTTATGCGATAATACTCAATCTTTTTCTTGGCTCTTACAATTGCATCTGACCATGGATCAATTCCATAAACAGTTGAACTTTCTCCAAGTCTGAGTGCAATCTCAGTCAAAGGGAATCCAGTTCCAAATCCAATATCGAGAGCTGATATATTTTGTTTATAATCAATATAGTCTAGCAGTTTAAGTCCGAATGGAGCCGACCAAATAGAACACTCATCAGATACATTTACATACTCGGTGAAATCAAAGTCGTTACTTAAATATTTTTTCATAGTTGTTATTATCTCATTCTTATGCTGTTATGTGGCGTAGCTATTTTTTAAATCCCGCTAAAAGATACGAAATTATTCCGTCACGATAAAATAGTCTAGGTGGCTTAATCCCGATAGATGGATGAAGGTTTGGTGTCATGATGAAACTGTCCAGATGGCGTGTAAAAACCATGACAACTCGAGCGTCGGCTTGCAACCCTATTGACTTTATCTAGGTAGCAGGAACAGTCCGGATGCAACAAAATTTGATAAGTNNTGGTTTGAGCGAAGGGTATGAGAAGGTAGCAAATGTGGTTTAAAGTGAAGGAATTGCACCTCTGGAAATATCAGCCTTGTTCACATCTGACCGCAGAAAAATCAACCATTCATGGCTGGAGTTAAGCGTTTGTTGATAGGCTAATTATGCTAATTGTGATAGTACCGGTTATACATGTTCAGATTTAAGGCTTATACAATATATTATCCTTTGGTCTCATTCATTTTCAATATGGTTGATAACGGTGGCAATATGGCCAGAAAGGGATTGCGTAGAACAACACTATCAAGATACAATGAAATTGATGCGGGTAATGAACTTTGTATACCACTAAAGCTCTTTTTATCTGTATAGCGTGTTAGCAGCCATTTTTTATTCTTTCTATGATATTACATTTGCCTCTCAAATTTCGAATTTCATTTTTAAGTCGATTCATATCTTTGTTTTTCTATATCATTTAATCATCTCCTTTATGAAATTGTTCTGCAATTTGAATTAGAAATTTATCCCGGCTTGCAATGAAAACTGGTTGTTTATTAATTTTAAGGCGTTATCTACCTTTGATCTAAAATCTGTTAAATATTCGTAGCCCACATTGACAAAAAAAGTATGTTTCCCAAACCAGTTCCCTTCAATACCTGTTGTTGCAATCACACCCGTAAGCAAAGAATGAATAGATTCGCCATAAACTGCATAAAAATCATCTACCCTGAAATTCTTATTCTGCGACACTATAATTTTATTGGAAATTCCAACGCCACAAGTCAAAATTGTTTTTTTTGGCAATATTAAAGTCATAGTTTAAAGTAACGGGGATTTTCAAATCTATTACATCTAAATCTGCCTTCATATCTGGTAAATAAGCAGACGGATTACCAATAGAACGTAGATCAATTAGATTATAAAAAACATCATTGTATGTTACATGACTATATTGAACACCATCTGGGAGAGATAATGTATACGATTTCGAATCTTTCTCAAGAATAAAATTGGTTTTCAAATTAATGTGTCTGTTAAACATGAAGATATTAGATATTTTTAGGACTGCTCCAATTTGATAATTATTCCCATAATTGCTAATTAATTGCCTCCCGAAATTATACTGATTTTTTGAAAACCCCATTAATACACCAAATTTCACTTTTGCCGATGTATTGCCCTTTTCGTAAATAATGCAACTCTCAGAATTACACACCTTCTCATGATAGTCTTTCGTCAATTTTATCAGCGATTTATGTGTGAGCCTTGTATTTTGGATCTCCTTGTTGATGCTTGGGCAGTCCTGTAATGTAAACATTAACTTGCCTTTGTATTTCGAAGGGATAATATAAGTGTGGGATCCATTACGTCCAGATGTTCCTTCATCAAAAAATGTTCTTTCTTTTTCTGTCAATTCTACCAGACCATTGGGATATTTTTCAATATAATAATGTTCCTCATTGTCCATATAATAGTATATATTTGCTATTCCTTTAATCAGAAATTCCAAGAAAACAACCTTTTTGGTTGTTGAATCAATGTTAATTTCTTTTGAGATATAATATTTACCGTTTAAATACCTATATCCAGCTATTTCACCAGGTTGATAAATTTTGGATTCACTGTCGGCATTGAGTTTAAAAATACATTGTTCAGATGCATTTCTGCTGATCTGTGCGAAAAGAAAGCCTTTTGTGGTATCTCCTTTTAATGATATTACATAACCCTTTTTAAAATCGTTATTTGGACTGGCTTTTAAAATAGCATTACAACAGGAAAGAATTAATAATACTTTAAAAAAATGTTTCATATTTAACATTATCAGGTTTACAATTCAATATTATCATTATCAGTCGTTGTGTCTTAAAATGCGGCGGTTTGATTAGGTGCCGTTCCGCCGGCTGGCGGATCAGGGTTGGCATGCGTTTTTGCAAAGTCACGATAAGTGGGTGAAATATAAATGTCACGATAAATTTTCTTAAAAGCAGTTAGTCGGTTTTTCTCAGGCTATGAAACCTAACGGTCGCATCTATCCTAAGTGCGGGATTGCGTGGCTACGTCTGTATTAACCGAGACAAACCTTGCCTGCGGGATCTGAACTTACAAAACCTCTGAACCGACCGAAGGGAGCTCAGCGAAGCTAAACCCGCATTGCGTATGAGCTGTTGTTAGGCACGGGTAGTTTTTGTTTGTCAATACTTAAGCCCGTAATTAAAATTAATTATGTAACCCAAATACCTACGTCATCTCCTTCTTTTGTTTTCTTTTGAAATTTGCCCGAGTTGGTTAAAGAGCCTTACAACCACTTTTTGGAAAATAAACTTCGCGAAAACTTCAACTTTAAAAGCGCTCCAATTCAAATTTATGTTATGGAAAAGTAGATAATTGCTATTTCCCAATCAGAGTAATCAATATTACTCCGTTTGCTCCTCTTGAACCATAAATGGCAGCAGCGGTACCTTTAAGAATATTTATAGATTTAACCAAACGAGGATCGATAGTATCAAGAGTATTGCTATCAATTTCAACGCTGTTAACTAGCACCAATGGATCGCTTGAACCATTAATTGTGGCTATACCTCTGATTGTAATTTTTTTCCCTGTCACCAGAACACCTGGAATCTCTCCCTGAATCATTTCATAAACATTTTGATAAGATGCATATTTAGTATTTTGACCATTTATATTACCAACGCTGGATGTTAGGTCTTTTTTTCGAGCGTAACCATAACCGATATTTACTACTTCATCATCTGGATTTTCTTGTTTCACTGTTTCTTCTTGAGGTATTACATTGTTAAGCTTGAAATTGATTACAATTCTACCATTAATTTCTTCATTCATAAGACCGCTTGATAAATTGAGAATAGATATTATTGCTGCATCAGCCTTTATTTTAACCTTATACATACCCTTGTCGTCGGTAATAACACCAGAACTTTTGTTGTCAATTAACACCATAGCGCCAGATACAGGCTTGTTGTTAATATCAAGAACCTGTCCAGTAATGTAATACTTCTTCCCTGACTTTTGAGCAAAAGAGCTAACGGATGAAGTAATCATAAAAATTGATAATAATAATATTGTACTTTTCATGGCTTGAATTGTATTAAATTATTAACAATAAATTTCGTTATATTATATGACTTTTATTGTATTAAAACTCATATTTTTTTCGCGTTAAAGAAATCAATTACATAATAATTAACATTTAAAAGAACAATGACCCTTATTCTCCAAAGTGTTTTTTCTGAAATAAAAGGTAATTAACTTAGTCCAAATGTAAGAACTTGTCTTAAAAAAATCAAACCTACAGCTTAAAATCAGGATGCAATCCTGATACCCAATCATTTTGTTTGTATCAATCAAGTTGCAATTGACTCTCAAGAAGAACACGGTTTATATTGCCTTTAAAACCTAAAATTCACAAATAAAATTTGCTAATCACCTATAAAGTCTTACTGATTGAGAACTTTATCTACAAGCAATAGGCTTAATAAGCCTTACAATTTATCGAACGATTAAAAGTCATATTTGACAAGTATCATAAAGAACCTATTATCAACAAGCATTATTTATCAAACAAATCCAAAATTATCATGCGTGTATATCAAACTGTACCTAAGTTTTGTATTTTATGAATCACAGAATCGAGGTGCAACCTGCTTGTGTCTAATGGCCCGGCGCTTTAATGAGTTGGCGTTCCGCTAATCGGCGGATCGCGGTGCCTATCCCGACAAGTCGGGATAGGCCGGCAGCCCTATTGACTTTGTCTTGGTAGCAGGAATTGTCAGGATGGCACAAAATTTTATAAGTGGGTTTATATTTACTCGCATAGACTTTTGGGGCTGATTGAGAAGTAGTCCGTGCTGCCGACCGTGTCCCGCGAAGCCTTTGTCATGTTATAACGAATTTGTCTCGAGTAAGCAGGCGAAGCGGGAAGCCAATTAATTAAACCGACCGAGTTATAAGGCGTTTTTTAATAAATAATGTGAAGCTAGTCATCTGGTTTATATTTGGTGCAAGTATGAACTTAAACCTCCCAAAAAGGTTAGTGTATGATAAAGAATTATATTGGATGATTATAGTAAAAAATAGCTGCCGTTTTAAAATTCATAAATACTTTAGATATGAATAAAATACAAGATATGAAAACCAGACTGTCAGCACTTTGGTTATTTGCAATGCTTACCTATACTTATGGGGACGTTGTTACATTAATGGACCCTGTTAAGCACGGAACGATACAATTGACTGAAGGGTTTCTATTGGGAGCCTCCATATTCATGATGATACCAATCACTATGGTTCTCTTCTCTCGAATATTGAAGTATCGATCAAATCGTTTGGCTAGCATTGTTGCTGGAACAATAATGACTGTATCCTTAGTCTTAACTCTTTTTGCCGCAGTGCCAACAATGTACTATGTTTTCTTCTCATTAATAGAAATAACATGTACTTCGCTAATCGTCTGGTTTGCTTGGAAGTGGCGTAGTCCTGATGTCATTCCTATTAAAGTTAAAATTACTGCCGAAGATTAATCAGAATCTAATTCAATCTATCGAGAATTACTTTATTATGGGGTCCATGGCTTATAACGGCCTGGCGGTTTAATTAGGTGCCGTCCGCGAAGAGCCCTGACAGAGTGGAGCGAACGTCAGGGAGTGTCAGGCCCTATGTTTGTAAA